>CAZIMW010000021.1:0-24825 GCA_964540425.1 uncultured Flavobacterium sp. | reverse complement strand
TAATAAAATCAACACTTAACCATTTGTTGAATGTGTTTTTCGGGGGATGGCTAGTAGTAATTTATAAAGGTACGAATTTTATGTCACTTTCCTTATCTTTGAATTTTAACTTACTAAATCCCCACGATTATGTCAGATTTTTGGCTCTTTTTAAAATTAGGTTTGTACCACGTTCTTGATTGGCAAGCTTACGACCATCTATTATTTTTAATTGTTTTAGTTGCCGCTTATACTTTTTCGAGTTGGAAACGTATTTTTATTTTAGTAACACTTTTTACCTTAGGACATACGGTTTCACTTCTTCTTGCCAACTATAATGTGGTGAGTGTTTCCAGTAAATGGATTGAGTTTTTAATTCCTATTACAATATTATTTGCTGCTTTGTACAATTTGTTTACTTCAGGAAAAGGATCTAATAATAATATAGGAATGTTTTATTTTATTACTGTTTTCTTCGGATTAATTCACGGTTTCGGATTTGCTTCCTATTATAAAATGATTAACGGAAGCGGAGAAATTCTCCCGCTGTTAGAATTTGCCTTGGGAGTCGAAATTGCTCAAATTATCGTTGTTTTTCTAGTATTAATCGTTAGTTTTATCGCTCAAACTATTTTCAGATTCAATAAACGTGACTTGGTAATGGTGGTTTCGTCGATTGTTATTGGAGTTTTAATTCCGATGTTACAAAATCGTTGGCCGTTTTAAGATTATGGTGCAGGGTCAATGAGCGTCCCCGATGATTCGGGAGAAGTGATAATTTTTGTCAGGTTAAGCACAGTTCAATACGGACACTGAGAGGAGTAGAAGTGATAAAAACCACATTTTATACAATATTTAACGCCTTTGAGTTTTGTTTGTTTAGAATTCCTTTTAAATTCGCCTTTTACTCAATTATATGAATCCTGAAAAACAACTTAGATACGATATTGCTTACTTAAAAATGGCGTTGGAATGGAGCAAGCTTTCCTATTGTAAACGAAGACAAGTAGGTTCGTTAATAGTAAAAGACAAGATGATTATTAGCGATGGTTATAACGGAACACCTTCAGGATTTGAAAATTTTTGCGAAGATGAAAACGGTTATACAAAGTGGTATGTGCTTCACGCTGAGGCAAATGCTATTTTAAAAGTAGCTTCCTCAACTCATGCTTGTCAAGGGGCAACTCTTTATATTACGATGTCGCCTTGTAAAGGTTGTAGTAAATTAATTCATCAAGCAGGAATTAAACGCGTAGTTTATATAGAAGCTTATAAAGATACTTCGGGAGTCGATTTTTTGAAAAAAGCAGGAGTTCAAATTTCTCATATTTCCGACCTATCCTAATCTATGGGAATTCAAAAAAAATACCTTCCTTTACTTTTAGGTGTTGCCATTGCAGCAGGAATATTTATAGGTTCTAAATTAAATTTTAGTGATACATCCGATAAAATATTTACTAAAAACTCTAAAAAAGACAAACTAAATCGTTTGATCGATTATATAGATTATGAGTATGTTGATAAAGTTAATACCGACAGTATTGTTGATGTTACTGTTAACAGAATTTTAGAAAACCTCGATCCTCATTCCGTTTATATTCCAGCCAGTCAGTACCAAGAAAATGCCGATGATATGCGTGGAAATTTTGTTGGAATCGGCATTAGTTTTTATGTTTATAAAGACACTATTGCGGTGATTAGAACCATAAAAGGAGGCCCAGCTGAAAAAGCAGGAATTATAGCAGGTGATCGTATTTTATATGCAGATAAAATGAAAATATTTGGTGATTCTATTCATAGAGATAGTATTACTAAACATTTAAAAGGCGAAATAAATAGTAAGGTTACTTTAAAAATATTCAGAAAAGAAGAAGATAAAATTTTAGATTTTAAAATCAAACGAAAAGAAATTCCAATAGTTAGTGTGGATGCTTCCTATAAAATAAACGAAAGTTTGGGTTATATTAAGGTAAATCGTTTTTCTGAAACCACCTATGACGAATTTAAAGAAGCTTTGAATGAGCTTCAGGAAGAAGGAATGTCTTCTTTAGTTTTAGATTTACGAGATAATCCAGGAGGTTATATTTCTACTGCGAAAAGCATTATTGATGAGTTTTTGGAAGATGATAAATTGGTGTTAATCACAAAAAATAAAAGCGGAAAAATTGAAAAAACATTTGCCACTAGAAGTGGTGATTTTGAAGAGGGGAATCTGTATGTTTTAATCAATCAAAACTCTGCTTCCGCTTCAGAAATTGTAGCAGGAGCATTACAAGATAACGATCGAGGAACCATTGTTGGCAGACGTTCTTTTGGAAAAGGATTGGTGCAGCGAGAAATGTCTTTAGGCGATGGAAGTGCCGTTAGGCTTACCATCGCAAGATATTACACGCCAACTGGAAGATCTATTCAACGACCTTATAAAAACGGAAATAACGCCTATTACCACGAATATGAAAATCGTTATAAAAATGGTGAAATGGAAAGTAAGGATAGTATTCATGTGGTGGATTCCCTCCGTTTTGTAACCCCCAAAGGGAAAGTAGTTTATGGAGGTGGCGGTATTATTCCAGATGTGTTTATACCAAAAGATACCAGTGTTGAAAACGAAACGATAGAATACATTTCTAGAAGTGGATTTACTAGTTATTTTGTATTTGAATATTTAGAAAAAAACAGAGTAAAATTTTCTAATTTCACTTTGGAAGATTTTGTGACTAACTATGAAGTAGATGAAGAATTAATTTCAGAATTTTTAGACTATTCAAAAATAGATGAAGCTCACACAGGTTTTAAAGACCACTTAAACCATCTTAAATTGGTTTTAAAAGCAAGTATTGCTCAGCAATTATTTGGGTCGAATGCTTTTGAGAAAATATTAAATCAAGATGATGCGATGATTAAAAAGGTGATTGAATTGGAAATTAGCTCTTCAGATTCTACCCCTAAAAATTAAGAAACGATTAAAAAAAAACAGCAGTTCTAAACAAATGAAATTAAAAGTATTACTCATTGTGTTTATTAATTTTTACGCTAGTTTTATTCTTACTGCCCAAGAAAACAACACGAGTATTATTGAATTAGAAAAACAAGCAGACTCCTTATATTATACTTTATCAACTCAATATTCAGATAAAAATTATAAACAAACATTAGATATAATAAATGAGATTTTAGCAAAATATACAGATACCACCTCTTTAAATTATAAAACAGCTCTTACCAAAAAACATGCCTCTACGGCACTTTACTTAATGAAAAAGAATCGTTTTGATTCTGCTATTGTATATTCTAAGAAAGCACTAAAAATTATCGAAGCAAGTAAAGATCAAAATCTGTTGTTAAAGGGACATATTTCGATGCATTTATACGGACAAACTGCGTATAATGGCGATTGGAAAACAGCATTAAACCTTGCAAAAGAAACACGTCAAATATTTAAGGACACCCTTGTTAATAACCATAAATTAATTGCCGATGTCGAGTTTGATATTGGGTATGCCACAACTCAATTTGGAGACTACACAACGGTGTTAAAACAATATAATATTGCAAAGAATCTCTATATTTCTTTTATGGGAGAAAACAATTATGATGTTGCATTAAAATACCAGCATTTGGCACTTGTATATGGTAATATCGGTTTTTATAAAAAAGAATTAGAGAGTTTTAAAAAATCCATCAAAATATGGGAAACTATAGATTATAAAGACAAAAGCTATTTAAGTATCGCTTACGCGTCTTTAACTACCTGGTATTTCCAACACGGAGACTATAAAACAGCTGAACTGTACTTAATTAAAAATGAAAACTTAATTAAGAAGTACAAACAAAGCGGTACATGGTATAATGAAACATATAAAGGCAGAACTTTATTAAGCGTTTGGAGTAGTTATGCTCAACTCCATCGATTTAAAAAAGACAGCACCCAAGCATTAGCTTTTAATGCTAAAATATTAACTTTTCTAAACGACTTTGATTTTAATGATAAAAGTAATAACCCTAATAATTTTACTTCAGAAACAATTCATAACTGGATAAATGCAGAAATAATAAAGGCATTACTGTTTAAAGCAGGAATCATTAAAAACACAGATCCTGAAACGGAAAAATTGCTTTACGAAAAAATAATACAGTTAGGAGACAAAAAGAACCCCTCGGTAAACATCCTCCCTGTTCATATAAAGCTATCGCAATATGCTGCAGAAGAAAAGAACTATAAAAAGGCACACCGCATTTTAAACAACTTACTTTTAAGTTTCGAAAAAAGACAGGAAGACAATGCGATAATGCTATTGTATGCCGAAAAAGCAAAACTTGCTTTAAAACAAGATAGCGTGTTGGCTATGCATCAAAGATATAAACAGGTTTTTAAGCAATTACTAAAAGACGATTCAAAAACAATATCAATTCAAAACTTAAATTACAAAGACTGTAAGCCTTTTAGTGACAAAAACTTTGTTAATTTACTTTTAAAAGCAGGGGAAAATTATAAAGAAGCTTACTCTAAATCTAAGGACGACATCTATTTAAAAACGGCTCATAACATAAATAAATTAGTGTCGGATATTTTTTCTAATAATTATGTTTTTTCAGAATTTAACGACAAAACATATCACACCGTCACGCAAATTAATGAACAACTGCTTAGCACAACATTGTTGTTGAAAAATGAAACGATTTACGATGAGATTCTTCAAAAAACAGAAGAATCAAATTCTCGTTTAAGTTGGAAGAAATTTTTAAATAGCAATCAAAGAAAATATCTTGACATTCCCCAGTCGGTTCTAGAAAAAGAAAATGAGTTAAAGGCACAGGTTCATTTTTATAAAAAATCATTGTTCTTATCCAATGAAGATAATGAAGATAAAACGAAATTATGGAAAGAAAAATTATTTGATTTAAACAAAGAAATAGACTCTTTGAATAACTGGTATCAACAAAATTATGCTTCCTACTTTAATCAAACTCAAAAAGTGTTTGACCTTAAGGAGTTAAAAAACAAATTAAAAGACAATCAAAGAATCGTACAATACATTTTTGCTGAAAATAATGTGTACGCCTATGTAATTACTAAAAGGTCAACACATCTTATTAAAATCGGCTCTAAAAATGAGCTTATCGCAAAGCTACAACCCTTAATTAAATCACTAACAAAACCAAATACAACAAATTATAAAAATGCAGCAACATTAATTTACAACTTGTTATTACCCACCCAACTTTTGGGTCTTGACACAAAACAAGAACTTATTTTTATTCGTGATGATATATTGCATTATTTACCTATGGAAGTGTTGATAGATGCTCAAGGTAAATTTCTAGTAGAAAGCCATACGGTAAGTTATACATCTTCACTGCTCCTTTGGAACGAGCAATTACAAGCCAAAAAATCTAAAAACAATACTTTAGGAATCTTTGTTCCTACTTATAGCAGCACAACTAAACAAACTAAGCGTAGTGAATACGGTGAGCTTTTAGGTGCAAATAACGAAGCACTTGAAATAGCAAAACTATTTAAATCTGATCTTTTTTTAGGAAAAGAAGCCAGCAAACAAACCTTTATTAAGGAAGCAAAAAAATACAACCTGTTACATTTGGCTATGCATTCCAACATAAATAATGTAGATTCTGAATTTTCAAATCTAGCTTTTTCAGGAGATAAGAACGATGATAAATTATTTATTTCCGAACTTTATAACATCTCCCTCGATGCGGACCTCGTTGTGTTAAGTGCCTGTAATACTGCGGTTGGAAACATAAAAAAAGGCGAAGGGCTTGTCAATGTTTCAAGAGCTTTTACTTATGCAGGTATCCCAAGTACCGTAACAAGTTTGTGGGAAGTCCCCGATAAGGAAACCTCGCAAATTATGATTTCTTTTTACAACTATTTAAAAGAAGGAAAAGCAAAAAACGAAGCCTTACAACAAGCAAAACTAGACTATCTAAATACCGTTAATGAAGACCTATTAAAGCACCCTTACTACTGGGCAGGCTTTATAATTTCTGGAAACACTATGCCAATTAACACCCCAAACAACTATGTTATTTGGTTAATTTTTGGTATCTTTTTAATAGCTTTGATTGGCTTTGTAATTTATAAACGAAAGCTGAAAAATGCTGCTTAGTTTTTTTTAGTAAGAATACTTATTTTAATTGCTTAAGAAGAATGGCAGCTTTTTTATAATTGTAAGTCTTCGCTTCTGTAATTTTACGAAGTATTTGTTTAGCTTCTGAACTTGATTCTTCTTTCAAATAAGCCAATGCCAAATACCAGTATGCTTTTTCTGAAAATTCACCCTTAATAGCAATGTAATTCACAAATAACGGAATGGCTTCTACAGCATTATCTAAAGCTAAATAACTATTTGCTTTATAAAAAGAATAATAGGTCTCTGTCTCCGTTTTTTGCATTTCTGAAAAAAGTGTGATGGCTTGTTTATAGTCTCCTTTTTCGTAAGCTGTAAATGCGTGAGTTTTTATATTGTCTGAAACCTCTCCTCTTACAATAGGTTGAATGATATTTCTGTAAGGCTCAAAATTTTCGGCAAACAATTCTTGATTTGACGTTGTCTGAAAGTAAAACATACTTCCAACACCAATTAAAATTGCTACGGAAGCAGCCGCCAACCATTTTGTATAGTTGCTCTTTTTTGGTTGAAACTCGTTTTCAAATTGTTGAAGTTGTTTTTTAAAAGCAGCATCGTCTTCAAATTCTGCTACTTTTTGAAGGTTTTTATGAAACTCAACTTCTTTTTTAAAAGAAACATCATTTTTTAATAACTCGTTAAAGGTCTTTGTTTCTTCTGTAGAAAGTGTTCCTAAAATATAGTTTTCTATTAATTCTTGAGAGTTCATGAGTTTGTTTTTATATATTCTTTTAGAGTTTTAAGGCATCTAGATTTTGTACTTCGCACCACATTTTCATTTTCATAACCCGCTTCTTGCATAATTTCTTCATTAGTTAGTCCTCTGTAAAAATGCATTGTTAACATGTCTTTACATTTTTCTCCTAGTTTCTGAAAATTCTGTCTCAGCAAAGACTGCTCAATAGTTAAAGACTGCGCGTTATCAACGTTAATTTCATCAACATCAAAATTAGTTTCAGGTTCATATTTTAAGGAAACTAATTTGTCTTTTTTTCTTAATTCGTTAAAAATTAAATATTTCCCAATACCAAAAAGGTAGGTTCTTAATGAGCTGTTTACAGTATCTAATTTTCCTGAAATGGCGTGTTTCCGAAGTGCTAAAAATGCTTCTTGGTAAATATCTGCAAGATCTTCGCCTGAAAGCCCATATTTTTTTCCGAAGCCAATAAACATATCGCGATGCTCATTATACAAGGCTTTTATTTCCGAAGAATTATTATTTATAAAAGATTTAAAATGGTGGCTTTCCATAAATGTTGGTCACGGTGTTAATATTATCGAAATATACAACACTAAGGAGTATTAACTAAAATTTTAATAACCTAAAAAATTAAAACAATGAAAAAAATTACATTTATGCTAATCTTGTTGCTTATGGCAACTATTAGCCATTCGCAAGTTATAGTAGACGAAAATTTTAATGGAAATTCACAGCCAAGTGGTTGGACTAATTATCTTCTCGACGGATCTCATTATTGGTCTTTTGGGAGCGGTGATGTGCCTGGTGCGGCAGTAGATTTCACAACTAATGCCGCCATTTTTGATGACGATGCTGCCGGGGGCACAGGATTCAACAACCATGCTGGTATTTATGTTGGTCCACTCGATCTTAGTACTTACAGCAATGTGATTGTGACTTACAAGTATGCGCTTAACGTACTAGGTTCTTCTGGTGAAAATTTAAGTATCAATATTTGGGATAATGGTGTATCTGATTGGATTCCATTAAGAACATATAATACTGACACAGATCCAACAGATGATGTCATTGATATTTCTGCTGCCATTGCAGCCAATCCAGGGGTCGATCCAAGCGTAGTATTTATAGGTTTTATATATGATGATAATAATAGTGGTTGGAATTGGGGTGCAGGAATCGATGATGTGCTAATAATTAATACACCATCATATAATTTTTGTGAAAATGCCTTAGCATTAACAGTAGGAACAACATTTTATTCGTTTGATACAACTGTAACTAATGAATTTACAACTGCTTCTGGAGAAGAACCTACACCAAGTTGTGGTGTTTTTGGATCTGGAGAAGACATTTGGTTTACAGCTGTTGTGCCAAGTTCTGGTAACATTGTTATTGAAACAAAAGAAGCCTCAGGGCCATCACTTACAGACACTGTAGTTTCTGTATATTCAGGTTCTTGTGGTGCTTTAACAGAGATAGAATGTAATGATGATGGTGGTGAGTCTAACTTTTCAAAAATAGAATTAACAGGGCAAACCCCTGGTACGGTTTTAAAAATAAGAGTTTTTGAATATGGTAATAACTTGCAAGGGGCATTTCAAATATCGGCTTACGATGGTACCTTAGGTGTTTCTGAAAATGACATCGCTGGTTTATCACTATACCCTAATCCAATAAAAGAGGTGTTAAACGTAAATGCTCAAGAAGAAATTACAAAACTAAGTGTTTACAATCAGCTTGGCCAAGTTGTTAAAATAATGAAGCCATTCTCTTCAAACTTTAGTATAGATTTAAGTTCACTGTCTATAGGTATTTATATTGTTAACCTAGAAACAAGTGATAAAACAAGTTCAATGCGAGTTATAAAACAATAAATTTATTTACAATTACCAACTCAGGTTGACACAATAAAGCCATTTTAAAGAAATTTAAAATGGCTTTATTATTTTGGCCCCCTTTTCTATTTATCCAAGCAACTAATTAATACAATGCTTATTCTTGTTTAGTAATTTAATTATTAGTGTCCGATAAAAGATAAAAGCCTCGATAGCTATCGGAATTATTTTAATTATCATATAAATAGCAGCATAAACTATTGTGTTTGTGTAATAAACAAGCATTAATAAAAAATTTTCTATGTCTTTTTTGATGTTTGTTTTAAAAGTCAAAAAAACGACACGCTTATTTGTGGAATGATGCTTTTAAGAACAATTTAATATAGTGATTTTCTATAAATTTTAATGTTGATGTTAACATTACCGAAACATACAGCACTAAAGAGCATATAACTATATTTTTTAATAAAAAACAGTAAAAACAAAACCTATTAACTTTTTAAACAAAAATTTTATGAGAACACATTCAAAAGCCCTTTTCTTTAATAGGGAACTTAAACTAAAAACATTTTTATCACTTCTATTAGTAGCATTACTAACTTTTAGTTGTGGAAGCGATGATGATGGAGTCGTTATTCCACCAGAAGAAGAGTTAGCTGCCCTAATAATCGATTGTTCTACAGCAGGACAAGTAGGAGAAGGAGAAACAAGAAGATTAACCAATAGAAACAATGGTATAGATTATATTATTGACTGCGTCTTTGTTGTTAATGGTGACTTCATTATTGATCCAGGTGTTATAATACAATTTGGTACCGATGCAGGAATTAGAGTTTATAGCACTGGATCTTTACAAGCAATAGGAACCGCTCAAGAACCAATTATATTTACTAGTGGTAGTCAAACAGTAGGTTCTTGGAAAGGTATTTTTATAGACAGTAATGATGTTCAGAATGAATTAACCTATGCTGTAATTGACTATGCTGGAGGAGGATCCTTTAATAGTAATGGTGACTTAGGCTCTGTAATTGTCTGGTCAGATACTCGGTTAATAATGAAAAATACCATTATTCGTAATAGCGAATCTTATGGTTTTAATGCGAGCTACGGAGGCGACACCTTAACTTTAGAAAATAACACCATCACTGCCTGTAATGCGCCAATGTATATTGAAGGTGCGTATCCTACTACAATTTCTGGAGGGAGTTACATTGGTAATACTACAGATGCTATAATTGTTACAGCCGATCAAATAACAGGAGATCACACTTGGAACAAGCTTAATGTACCTTACCACTTACCAGCAGGTTTGCAAGTCATCCCAGGAGGTAAATTAACACTTAACCCAGGAGTTATAATGGAATTTGGACTGGATGCAGAACTTTATATCAATGAAGGAGCTTCGGGGCCAAAACCAAGTTTAATTGCTGTTGGGACTACACAAAATCCAATTTTGTTTACAGGAATAAACAAAACACAAGGAGCTTGGAGAGGTATTCGGTTTGATACACCGTCAGTTTTAAACGAAATAGGCTTTGCAACAATAGAATATGCAAGTAACCCGAGCCTATCAGGAGCCCTTTATTTGTGGTATGGTACTGTTTTAGACGTTCATGATGTAACCTTTCGTAACATTCAATTTTGTGCATTTACTACAGAGGAACTTCCCAATGGTTTAACGACTTCAAATATCACTTATATTAATGTGACCAATATATTTTGTGATTTATAAATAATACTATTAATTAACCAACCTTAAAGAGTGTAATCTATCTTGTAGATAACACTCTTTAATACAAATGAAATACAAATGAAAACAAAAATAATAATTTTAAGTCTTTGCCTATTTACACTGTTATTTACACAAAAAATAGACGCACAAATTACCATGGGTGGAGGTCTCGCTTATGGGAGTGAAATTGAAAACGTAGGTATTAACATAACAGGACAATATTTTATGAAAGATAATATTGCTATAGAAGGTTCTTTTACCTACTATATTCCTAAAAGTTTTGGCAGTATCTTAGTCTTAGGTGCTGATTATAGTATAAAATGGTATGAAATAAATGTAAATGCAAACTACTATTTTATGGAAGGCAAGATAAAACCTTATGGTCTTGCTGGTTTAAATTATTCAATAATCTCTATACCAACCTTTATTAATTTTGGTAGTGATCTCACGAATGAATCTTCTAGTAAAATAGGTCTTAATATTGGTGGTGGAGTCGATTTTGATTTAGGTAAAAAAATCATCCCTTTTGCTCAGCTCAAATATGTAGTGGGAGATTTTGATCAACTACAAATTCTTGCAGGAGCTCGTTTTATACTAAACTAATTTATAAACTATATTTTTTATTTGAATTACCCTAATCTTCTTACTAGCTTAAAGCATGTGCTTTAAGCTAGTAAGAAGATTAGGGATTAATGAATCCAATAAATTAACACCGTGTTTTAATTAAATTTTGTGCTTCTTAGAAATTTTTAATGACGTTCTGAGAATAAGCATCAATAAAATAGCACAAGCCGCTGTTGCAATTCCTATTAAAGCAATACCACTTTGTCCTTCCGTAGGATTTGAAAAATCGATAAATGTAACATTATAAGCAATTAAGAGAATTGCGATTATTATAAATATGTAGATGATTTTTTTCATAAGGTTTAATATTATAATTTCGGTAAGTCCAATTATTATTCTGTAATGGTTACTTAGCGCCCCGATGATTCGGGAGAAGTATTAATTAAATAATAATTGAATATTAGAGGTGAATAATTTTACGGCAATTGCTAAAAGAATCACTCCAAATACTTTTCTAATGATAATAATTCCGCTTTTGCCAATTGCTTTTTGAATCTTCCCAGAGGTTTTCAATACGATATAAATAAATAAAATATTGATTAAAACTGCAACGATTATATTTTGAATACTATATTCTGCTCGTAATGAAAGTAAGGTAGTTAAACTTCCTGGACCTGCAAGCAAAGGAAAAGCTAATGGAAACACCGAAGTTAATTTAGGGTTTGTATCTTCATCTTCTTTAAAAAGTGTGATTCCAAGAACCATTTCTAAAGCCAAAAAGAATAATATTAAGGAACCTGCAACGGCAAATTCGTTAACATTAATACCTATTAAACTCAAGATTTGTTCTCCTAAAAACAAAAACAAAATCATTAAAACAGCTGCGATGATTGAGGCCATTTCAGATTGAATACGCCCCGCTTTTTCACGTAACGAAATAATTATTGGAAGACTTCCAACAATATCAATCACCGCAAATAATATCATAGTTGCGGTTAATATTTCTTTAAAGTTAAATTCCATAACAGATAGATTTTAAATGGCAAAACTAATTATAAAACGAATATAAATATGTTATTTTCGCCAAATGTTTCAACTAGGAAAAACCATTGTCTCTGAAGACATTATCGAAAAAGAATTTGTCTGCAACCTCGGTGCTTGCAAAGGTGCTTGTTGTATAGAAGGTGAAGCAGGAGCTCCTGTCACCAAAGAAGAGGTCGAAATTCTGAAAGAAATCTATCTAAAAGTAAAGCCATTTCTACGTTCAGAAGGTGTAAAAGCGATTGAAGAACAAGGAACTCACATAGTTTCAGATTTAGGTGATCTAGAAACCCCTTTAGTAAACGGAAAAGAATGTGCTTATGTAACATTTTCTAAAAATGGAACGGCAGGTTGTGGAATTGAAGATGCTTTTAATAAAGGAATTATAGATTTCAGAAAGCCAATATCCTGTCATTTATATCCAGTTAGAGTTCAGGATTACAGTGAGTTTGCTGCCGTAAACTACCACAAATGGCCAATCTGTAATGATGCTTGTACACTTGGAAGAGAGCTAAAAGTCCCAGTTTATAAATTTGTAAAAGAAGCTTTGATTCGAAAATTTGGTGAAAATTGGTATTTGGAGTTGGAGAAGGTGGCGAAGGAACATCAAGACTAACGGAGTAATTTCTATGAAAATCCTTGTTTTTGGGGGGCTAGAAACAGATAGTTTTTTTCCATTTTCTAGGACGATATACCCACCATCATTGATTTATGGTTGGTGAGGTATAAACAAATATAAAATTGAGGTTTTTTTTAAAAATAATCCTCGCTTTTTGACTATAATTACTTGTTTGTAATCTTTTAAATCAATATTAGTAAATTCTCTAAAATTAACGCCTTGTAACCTGATAGTTTTTTGCTTTTCGAAAATGAAAAACAATGATCTTTAGAAAATAATTAAAATTTACTTCTAAACTAAGAAATCTTTTGTTTTTGGTTTACTTTACAAACTATTTTATCACTAATGAATAAGAACAAAACAATTTCACTATTAAAGAAAGGAGATAAAAACACCTTGTTAGCTTTGTATAAAGAACATAAGGAGTCTTTTTACAACTATGCACAACGGTTTTCTATAAGGGATGAGGTTTTACAAGACATTTACCACGACGCTACTATTGCTTTGCATGAAAATGCAATCGATGGCAAGTTAAATAATTTAAATTGTAGCATAAAAACCTACTTGTTTAGCATTGGGAAAAATATGATTTATGAACAATTAAGAAAAGATAAAAAAACATTGACTTTAGACATCTCAACATATAAAGAAAATTACATCTATGATGTAGCTTATGATAATACACTCGAAAATGAAGAACAAAAAAAGCTATTGCAAGGCTTAAATCAACTGGGAGAATCTTGTAAAAACTTACTTCACCTATTTTATTATAGAGGTTTTACAACTACTGAAATTAAAGAAACACTTGGTTATAACAGTATTGATGTAGTAAAAAGCATGAAATGGAAATGTCTAAAAAAATTAAAAACAATAGTAAAAAGTCATGAATAAAGATACGTGGATAGAAAAATACTTTCAAAACAAATTGTCTGCTTCTGAGCTCGAAAATTTTCAAGAATTAATAAAGACAGATAGTGCTTTTAAAACAGAGTTTGAGTTTCAGAAGAACATTAAACTTGCTTTTAGAAACGAAAATAGAGCAGCTTTAAAAAAAGAATTTCAGAAAATAGACTTTTCAGAAAAAAAATCTTGGAAGGCTACATTTTTAATTGCAGCTTCCTTTGCCTTAGTTTTTGCAATAGGCAGTTACTTTTATACTAGCAATAAAGTAAGTAACCAACAATTATTTGCTCAAAATTTTGAACCCTATCCCAATGTGATGCATCCTGTTGTTAGAGGAGGTGAAAATAGTACCGAAATTGAAAAAGCCTTTGTGTATTATGAAAACCAAGACTATTATCTTTTTATTGAAGCTCTAGAAAAAAATCCTTTTACTAAGCCAGATTACACTTTTTACCTTGCCAATGCTTATTTAGTAAAAAACAATACCACCAAGGCTATTGTGTTGTTAGAGAAGTACTTAGCATATAGTACAATACAATATAAAGCAGATGCCCATTGGTATTTAGGACTTGCTCTTATTAAAAATAAAGAGTATACCGAAGCAAAAAAACATTTACAAGAAGTGATAAATCTTCATCATTTTAATACAGAAAAAGCTAAAATAATAATAACTATACTTAAATAAATAAAAAGCTAAAAACATGTCATCCTTTAATAATACTGATAATTACTTGTTTTTTTTGTAAATTGAACTCTTTATAATTTACCAATGAAATTTAATTTAACAATAGCACTTATTATATTTGTAAGTTCAATTCATGCACAGCAAAGTTGGCAAGAACATACGCTACAAGCCGATTCGTTAGAGTTGCAATTTAAGTTTGAAAAATCCCTTTTGGCAAGAGAAAAAGCCATTAGCACAATTTCAAGATCAGAAAAAGACACACTTATATTTCTTAAAACTTTAAAAGAGATTGCACAACAAGAAGTATGGATAAGCAATCCCGAAAAGCAAAAACAATCCTACAAAACCCTAAAAAAAAAAATTAATAAACTCGAGAAACTAGGTGCAAAACCAGAACGCATGTACCAAACCTATCGAAGGCTCTATATTTTTGCTCATAATTATATGCGAGATATGGAAGAAACTAATATCTATATTGAGAAGTCAATAAACGCCCATTTAAAATGTAAAAAAATAGACTCACTTGTATTGTTAAAAACCATGCACAGTATGGGAGTAGTTTCAAGAGAGTTAGGAATGTTTAAAAAAGCAATAAACACTTTTTCTAAAGCCGAAGAATTTTATAATTCCCAGAAAGTAAAAGATACAAATATGTTGGGAAGCATATACTTAGATCTTGCCAATACCTATAACTCCCACTTTTTAAATCAGCCACAAAAACGAATTAACTATTTAAAAAAAGCCGAATCCGTATTTACAAACCTTAATAAGCCCAATATGGATTATTTAGTAGCTGTTTATCCTATGATGGCTGACGTAGAAAAAGAAAACGGAGATTATCAAGAAGCTATAAATTATCTAAATAAAGGACTTGCTTTATATGAAAATGATAAAGAAGCTTCCCAAAAAATGAGAATGGGAAAGATAGGCTACAAAAGGGTTTTACAATTTCATCATTTTTTAGTCGAAATTTATTCTAAAAAAGAAGATGAAGAAAAAATGTTATCGCATCTTAATACGATGAAAAGCATTACTTCTGGTAAAAAATTAGACGCAATTGAAACCGATTTTATTTCTTTAGCCTACCTATTTATAAGCCGTTACTACCGAAATGCTAAAGAATATGATAAAGCAATGAACTACATAGATAAGGGATTAAAACTTAATAAAAAAATACACGAAGAATACCTAGAACCTGACTTTTTACTTGAAAAAGCTAAGGTGCTTACTGCAACAAAAAAATATTCAAAAGCCGAAACCTTATTAAACAAAGTTGAGAAAATCTCTAATAATCCCAGCTTTATCATTAAAGATTTATTAGTAACAAAAACACTTTTATTTATAGAACAGGACCAAAGAGAAAATACCTTTAATGCTATTAATAAAAGTTTAAAATGGTTAAGCCAAGACCCTAGTAAAATAAATATAAGCACATCAACCTACGAAGATTTTATACCAAGTCCAGTTTTAAAAGATGCCAATCTAATCCTTAAAATAGCTAAAAAGTTAAAAGAATCTTCTATTGCTGCAAATAAAGAAACTAAAATGTTGTATTGGTTTGCATTAAAACAGTTTAAAGAAAATTTTGAAAACCAGTTGCTAAACCAAGAGTCTAATAAAGTATTTTCAAAAATAAATGCTTACTTTTTTGATTTAGCTTCAAAAAAAGAATTAACAAAAGAAGAAGAAGGACGTTTTTTTAGTTTTTTAGAAACCGTACAAGCTAAATACCTATTTAAAAGTTTTATAGAAAATCAAAATTTGGTTTTTACACCGCAGCTAGATTCTTTAATGCTAAAAGAAAAGTTTTTACGATCTAATATCACCTATTTAAAGCAAAAATTACTTACACAAAAACAAGACAGTATTAAAATTAGACAACAACTTTTTGAAGAAAACAGAACGTTAACAGCTATTATTTCTAAAAAAAATAGTTTTGATGACGGCTATATCCAACTGCTTAACGAAAAAGCATATACTAGTAATTTAAACTATTTTAAAAATGATTATATTTTAAAATACAAAGAAGCAGATGGTAATTTGTACCGGATACTGTTTTATAAACAAAAAATAGAAGTTACTAATTTAGGAACTTTAGAAACTTCAAAAGCACTTGTTTTAGAATATGTTTCTATGCTAAAAGATAGAACGGTTCCTGTAGCACAAATTAAAGAAAAAGGAGCTTTGCTTTATTCGTTTTTATTTAAGAACCTTTCTAATAAAAACATTCCTAAAGTATATATTATACCAGATGGAGTTTTAAATAACCTTCCTTTTGATTTACTAGTTAAAAAAAACGATTATTTAATTCAAACTACAGAAGTGAGTTATGCCGCTGCAATTTCTTTACTTAAAGATCCTTCAGAAAAGAACAACAAACCTTTTAATAAAATTGCATTATTTGCTCCTTCCTACGGAATGTATAAACCAGATAAAAATCAATTAGCTCTTAGAGGAGAGCCTCATTATTTACAAGGTGCATTAAAGGAAGTAGATTTAATAGCTTCAATTTTTGAGAGCAAATTGTTTAAAAAAGAAGCGGCCACAAAAGCCTCTTTTATTAATCTTAAAGAGGATTACTCTATTATTCACCTATCGATGCATTCTTTTTTAAACGATGATGATGCCGAGTTAAGCAGTTTGGTTTTTACAGATGAGGTAAGTGATTATAAATTGTATATATCAGAGTTATATGGCTTGCATTTTAACACCGATTTGGTTGTACTAAGTGCTTGCAACACCGGAATTGGAAATTTTAAAACTGGAAGAGGTATCATTTCTATGCAAACAGCATTTACCGCTGCGGGTGTGCCTAGCGTGTTATCTAGTTTATGGAGTGCCCCAGATCAAGCTACTCAAAAAATTATGGTTTCGTTTTATAAAAACCTGAAAAAAGGATTACCTAAATCTAAAGTATTGCAACTTGCAAAACTAGAATACCTTAACACCACACAAGAACAATCTTTAAAACACCCTTTTTATTGGGCTGGGTTTGTATTGTCTGGTGATACATCACCCATAAGAAACAGCACACCTTATGGTACTAAAATTTGGTTAGTTAGTGGCGTGCTGTTATTAGGACTGGTAGGTTTAGGACTTTATTTTAGAAAGAAAAAGCAAAGGCAAGCAGCTTAATTTTTAAAAAGCAAAGCTTCTATTTTAGCTAATCGCTCTTCTAATATTTTTTGTTTTTCTTTAAGTTGGTCATTTTCTTTTTTTAAATCTTTTATGCCTTCAATTAGCAATGGCATTACACCAGCGTAGTGTACAAAATACTCACCATACTCTGTTTTTTCTACAGCTTCGGGTAATATTTCATGTAATTCTTGGGCAATAATACCACTGGTTGTTTTTAATTTTTGCCTTTTTTGTCGTTCTTCTTCATTTATTTTATATTGGTAGGTATAACCATTTATTTGTTCAATTTTTGAGAGAGCATTTTCTA
Organism: uncultured Flavobacterium sp.; assembly: GCA_964540425.1. Taxonomy (GTDB): domain Bacteria; phylum Bacteroidota; class Bacteroidia; order Flavobacteriales; family Flavobacteriaceae; genus Marifrigoribacter. The sequence goes on along the minus strand of CAZIMW010000021.1, from coordinate 7,173 downwards.
ATTTTTTAATATTTTGTTTTCTATTTCTATCTGAAGCTTGAAAATACTGTCCAGCATTATCAATATAGGCAACCTCTGCAGCATTATTATAAGGGTTGCCATCATTATCATTCCAGTTGTCTTCGTCTAAAATACGGAGCTGTCTGCTTGAATCTCCTGGAGACCAAAGTACATTAAAGTTACCATCACCATGCAAGCCTGCAGATTCACTTACACCTTGTTGTGTTGCTATAGTAAAATCATTTCCTCCAGTTCCAAAATCAATATTATTATCCAATAAATGACTATAATTATCATCATTAAGTATGGTTGCGTTCTCGGTTGCAGTTGCAATATTATTAATGATTAGCTCATTTTTAATTTCGGTTTCACCATTTGTTTTTATTACTATTCTTTCCACATTATTGGTGCGAATAGCTAAGTTTACATTATCTGTAGTGCCAATAAAATTAGTACTTGCATTGGTACCTGCATTGCCACTTAAGGTCCAATTAGCATTTAAAGGGCTGTTTACCCAACTCACATTACCACTGCCGTCGGTTTGCATGATTTGATTTGTAGTACCTCTTGAAGCAGGTAAAATATAATTATTAGCTGCTGTGGTACCAATAGATACATTACCTAAAAAATAGCCAGCAAAACTACCTGTTTTTAATGCCGAGCTGTAAATACCATAATGAGTTCCTCCTGATGAAGGCGTAATAAAATTATAGTTTCCAACCTTGTCACCACTTCCTGAACCTTCCAATCTGTTAGCAGTACCATAGTCTGCACCATTTCCTATGCCTAATAAAAGGTTATAAGAACCATAATGTGTGCCAAGTCCTGAATTAGTCAATACTTTATAACTTCCATATTTAAAATTATTATCTGTTCCATAAAGGCTTACATTTATCGCTATATTTTCTGAGGTTTGAATATCTAAAGGATAGTCAGCTGTATTTTTACCAATAGCAACATTGCCTTGTGTAAAAATATTATCATTTATATTATCTGGCGCTGTGGTAGTGCCTTCTTCATACCAATCGTGATTGGCAGTAACAGGCAAATCTACCCAAGAAGCTGCTCCTGTACCATCTGTTTGCATGATTTGATTTGCAGTACCTCTTGAAGCAGGTAAAATATAATTATTAGCTGCTGTGGTACCAATAGATACATTACCTAAAAAATAGCCAGCAAAACTACCTGTTTTTAATGCCGAGCTGTAAATACCATAATGAGTTCCTCCTGATGAAGGCGTAATAAAATTATAGTTTCCAACCTTGTCACCACTTCCTGAACCTTCCAATCTGTTAGCAGTACCATAGTCTGCACCATTTCCTATGCCTAATAAAAGGTTATAAGAACCATAATGTGTGCCAAGTCCTGAATTAGTCAATACTTTATAACTTCCATATTTAAAATTATTATCTGTTCCATAAAGGCTTACATTTATCGCTATATTTTCTGAGGTTTGAATATCTAAAGGATAGTCAGCTGTATTTTTACCAATAGCAACATTGCCTTGTGTAAAAATATTATCATTTATATTATCTGGCGCTGTGGTAGTGCCTTCTTCATACCAATCGTGATTGGCAGTAACAGGCAAATCTACCCAAGAAGCTGCTCCTGTACCATCTGTTTGTAAATATTGACTTGCGTTTCCGTTATTATTGGGAAGCGTGTATTTATTCCCTATGTTTCCGAGTGAAATACTCCCCAAAACATCTAAGGGTACAATTGCATCTAAATCAATTATTACTTTATTTGTGCTTCCGCTTTTAAAAAGAAACGAATTATTTGCTGGATGGTAGTTTAAATCAAAAATAGATCCTATATGTTCAGTAAATAGGGTTCGTTCTACATTACTACCAGATGAATTTAAATACATATTGATAAATGCATCGGGTGTAGAAAATGCATTCTCTAAAGTGATATGCTCATTATTGGCAAAACTTAAATCATCGCCTACGGTTTCAGGGGAGAGAGTTGTTCCTGTTCTATCCCAATTTTGAGTTACAACAGCATTTTCATCCATCACTTTTAACCATGAGGTAGTTGCTTGATTCCAATAATAAAATCCGGGAGTGTTTAATCCTACTGTTGTTGTTAGAAAAATAAGCATCCCGTTTTGATCTGCTGTAGGAGCAGGACTCGGAAAGTTACTCACTCTAGGCACTAGCAATCCATCTGTAATTGTAGGCACTGACGGATTACTAGCACTAATATCTAAAGAGGCTTTTGGGTCAGTATTATTAATGCCAACTTGAGCATTTAATTGGATGGGGGCAAAAAAGGCGATACATAAGACACATAGGTAGGTTAAGAAATGGGTGTGTTTTTTTAAAATAATTTGTTTGTCTTTCATCGTTATGTTTCCTTATTAATGAAAAAAAATAGAGAAGGTAAACTCTAAAATAAAAAAAGCTCACATTTTTATAGAATATGTTTTAAATTGCAGAAAAAAGCAAGCAACTATTTTTTATTAAAAAAAAATGTTTACCTCTATTGGCTCTAATTATTAACTAGCAAACAATAAAACTTAAATTTATTGTCAAATTAAAACAGGAGCAATTAAAACAATACCTCTTCACTTTTAAATAAAGGACAAGGGTATGTAATGGGGTTTACTTATTTTGAAAAATGCAATAAGAAGTCCGAAATGAAAGTAACCAACTTCACAAAAAACCTCGTATAATTACTATGAATGATTATTCTATAGAGTCAATGTTCTAAAAAAGTTTTTGATTAACATAAAAGTTGCGTTTATGAGTTGAATTCAGCCTTGAATCTAGCTTTCAAAACTTAAAAGTCAATGATATCAATAGGTTTTATTTTTAGTCAACTTGATATTCAAAAAACAGTAAATCATAACTCATTGATTGTCTGCATAAATAAAAAAGTATGTGTTTGCCCTGAAATATTAATCACCTAATATTTATAACAATAAATATATCCCTACCTTTGAAAAATCATTTAACTTAATTAAAATACTATGTTCGAAACTATACAGTTTATCCATTCTTATTGGGCTTATGTTACCCTGTTATTAGTTGTCTTGGCAACATTAAATGCCTTAAAAGGATTGTTTGCGAAAAGCGAATTTTCACAAAATGACTTTCGAGTTTCATTATTCGCATTAATTGTAACGCATATTCAAATTATCTTAGGGGTTTTCCTTTTTATTTATTCACCCAATGCTATGGGAGCCATAAAAAATAGTGGAATGGGAGCAATAATGAAAGACAGCTTGTTACGTTTTTCAACTATTGAGCACCCTTTAATGATGATAATTGCAGTGGTGTTAATCACCATTGGTTACTCAAAACATAAAAAGAAAGAAAACTCAAACGGTAAGTTTAAAGTAATCGCTATATTTTATACCATAGCTTTGTTATTAATATTAAGTAGGATTCCTTGGGGAACTTGGTTTAATTAATCAATTTAAATATCAAACCAAAAAAGCTTCAAGAATATTAATTTTTGAAGCTTTTTTGGTGAAATAAAACGGGTTTATTTCTCTTTTACCAAATAAATATAAACTGGAAAGTGATCGCTATAACCTCCAGTGTAACCTCCACCTGCAAAACTCCTGTAAGGATAGCCTTTATATCTTCCTTGCGAGTTTACTAAATAGGTTTTGTTGTAAATACCGGCTTTGTAAAAACGATAGCTTGAAAAGTCTTTTTTAGTCAACTCAGTTGAAATAATTATCTGATCAAATAAGTTCCAATTATCTCTATAAGCTAAAGATCCTAAACCTTGTCTTGCCATATCTTCCATAGGATTATAAAGCTCTTTAATTTTTAGGTTTTTTATTTTTCTTTTAGCATTCAGATACTTTTTAATACTAGGATTTGAAGGGTCGTCGTTAAAATCGCCCATCGTAATAATTTTCGCATAAGGATCTTCTGTAAATAACGAATCTATAATTTGTCTGTTTAATTTTGCAGCCTTAATTCGTTTAGGGCGACTTCGCTCTTCTCCGCCACTTCTAGATGGCCAGTGATTGACAATAATATGTATTTTTTCGCCATCTAACATTCCACTAACCAATAATTGATCTCTCGTGAATATTCTTTTTGTAGGGTCGTTGTTGTCATAAATTAGTAACTCATGAGCTTTATAACTTATAGGTGTAAATAAATTTTTACGGTATAAAAGTGCCACATCTATCCCTCTACGATCTGGAGAGTCAAACTGGATAATACCATAATCCTGTTTTAATAATGGTTCTTGATTTACTAAATCTTCCAAAACCTTTCTGTTTTCAACTTCGCAAACCCCTATAATTGCAGGAGTATTTCCAGTAACTTCAAATCCAATTTCTGCAATTACCTTTGCCGTATTCTTTAATTTGTCTTGGTAAATCTCTTCCGTCCAATGGTCTTTCCCGTCAGGAGTCCTATCATCATCAAAAGTTAATGGGTCGTCCTCTGTATCAAATAAATTTTCAACGTTATAAAACGCAACAGTAATTACTTTATATTCTTTTTTTTCTTGCGAATAAAGAGAGGAAAAGGTTAAAGTAATGAAAATGAGAAATGTAAGATTTAGTTTCATTTTGGCTTGTAATATTAAGGTTATGTAAACATCCTGTTTTAGATATTGACAAATGTAATTAATTCATTGAAATAATGTAAATTCGTCATCGAATTATATAACAAATTATTAATTATAACAAAAATTTAAGAATGAAAAAAAGCATTTTCACCTTATGTATTGCACTAATGAGCAGTTTTATAATCTTTGCTCAAGACGCAATTATAAAAGGAAGAGTGGTAGATACACATTCGAGTGAAGTAATTGGAGGAGTTGACGTACATATATTATCGAGTCAATTTCATTCAGAAACAGATTCTGAAGGATTATTTACATTAACTGGAACCGATTTCCCTCAAGGCGAACAAATTCTTGTTGTAAGTAAGCAAAACTATATCACTCAAAGTATTCCTATTATTATTCAAAACGGAGAAATCATTAATCTTGACCCTATAATTATGGATATAGATTTAAACGAGCTTGAATTGCAAATAGGTATTATTAGCCTTTCAGATGGCGAGTTAGATGGGGATTTAGGCGGTGCTGCAAGTAATATTTCAGGATTACTGCAAGCCTCCAGAGATGTATTTTTAAGTGCAGCAGCTTTCGATTTTAGTGCAACATTTTTTAGACCACGTGGTCTAGATAATGCCAACGGAAAGGTACTTATTAACGGTATTGAAATGAACAAACAATTTAACGGTCGCCCACAATGGGGAAACTGGGGAGGACTAAACGATGTGCAGCGTAACCGAGAATTTACTATGGGTATGAAAGCAAACGATTACACGTTTGGAGATCTCGCCGGAACAACAAATATGGTTATGCGTGCCTCAAAATTTAGAAAAGGTGGTCGTGTTTCCTTTGCATCTGCAAGCAGAAGTTATACGGGACGCATAATGGGATCTTACCATAGTGGAGTTTCAAAAACAGGCTGGGCATATTCTTTTTTAGCCTCCAGACGTTTTGGTAATGAAGGGTATATTGACGGAACATTGTACGATGCAAATTCATTTTTTGCCTCTGTAGAAAAAAAGATAAACGATGCACATAGCCTTAACTTTACAGCTTTTTATACCCCTAACAGAAGAGGAAGAGCTACCGCAATAACTCAAGAAGCAAGAGATTTAAAAGGAATTAGATACAATCCAAATTGGGGATATCAAGATGGCGAAAAACGAAATAGCCGTATTCGTAATATTAACGAACCCATTTTTATGCTGAACCATTATTGGGATATAAACGAAAAAACAACCTTAAACACCAATATTGGTTATCAAACAGGAAAAATTGGTAATTCTAGAATAGATAGCGGAAACAATCAAAATCCAGTAGGAAATTATTACCAAAAACTACCTAGTTATTCATTACGAAACGAAAACCCAACTCCTTTTGATTATCAACAAGCATATCTAGCCCAACAAGAATTTATAAATGACGGACAAATAGATTGGGAATCACTTTATAGAGGAAACGCAAATTCTTCTACTGGAAATGCATCTTATGTTTTACAAGAAGACAGGGTAGATGATTCGCAGATATCAATTAACAGTATATTAAATACACAGCTTTCAGAAAATATAATTTTAAATGCATCTGTAAATTATAGAAATTTAAAAGGAGATTATTTTGCTAGTATAATTGATTTATTAGGAGCAGATGGTTTTTTAGATGTTGACTATTTTGGAGACGGAACCCCAAACAACTTACAAAACCCATTAAATGTTGCTAGAGTAGGAGAACGTTACAAGTATAATTATGAGCTAAATGCAAGTGTAGCCTCAGGATTTGTACAAGCTCAATTTAATTATTCATTAGTAGATTTTTATGTAGCAACCAATTTTGCACAAACCAGCTACCAACGTGTTGGTTTATTTGAAAACGGATATTTTGCAGGATCACGCTCTTTGGGAGAAAGTGAAATTACAGACTTTTCAACTTTTGGTGTAAAAGGAGGAGCAACATATAAAATTACAGGACGTCATTTAATAGACGTAAATGCAGGATTCTTTACCAAAGCACCAACAATGCGTAATACTTTTGCTAACGCCAGACAAAATAATGATATTGTAGAAGGTATTACTGAAGAAAAAGTACAATCCATAGATGTTAGTTACATATACAGATCACCAATTGTAAAAGCTAGATTAACTGGATTTTATTCTGGATTTAAAGACGTAACAGATATTGGCTTTTTCTTTACTCAAAACGCATTAGGAGCAGATAATAATACTGCTTTCGTTCAAGAAATTGTAACAGGAATAGAAAAAAGAAATGTAGGCGTAGAACTTGGGATTGAAGCACAAGTATTACCAACTTTAAAACTAAAAGCAGCCGCCTCTGTTGGACAGTACATTTATAACAATAACCCAAGCTTATACTTATCTAGTGATGATTTTGGAGAAGCAGGAAACGATATAGAAACTCAAGGGTTTAGAGAAGTAGCCTTAAAAAACCTACGTGTTGCTGGAGGTCCAGAAAGAGCCTACCAATTAGGACTAGAATATAGGAATCCTAATTTTTGGTGGGTTGGTGTAACAACCAACTATTTTTCTAACGCATATTTAGATATAAGTAACCTTAGAAGAACAAGCGACTTTTATACAGATATTGACGGACAACCCTTTAATGATTATGATGAAAATGTAGCAA
>CAZIMW010000020.1:0-25008 GCA_964540425.1 uncultured Flavobacterium sp. | reverse complement strand
GTTTTTTACAAAGATACAAAATTACGCCGATTTAAACTTGACTTGACACTAGGTTAATAATTAATTTAAATGTCAAACGAAACATTGACTATTCGGTTATTAACACACCAATTACTTTAAAACTACCAAAAAAGAGCCTTTCTATTTTTGAGCGCTCAAGTATTTTAAAAAACACTCAAATTACTAGTATATACCAAGACGAAAAAAACCTATATATAAATGTAAGCTTAGATTTTACTAAAAAACAAAATGTTATTCCTATTTCATTTTTAAAAACCAATATTGTTCCATATTTGGGTATTGTTCCTAAACTTAAGTATAATAAAAAAAATAAAAAAATAATTTCCTCAAACCCTGTTAAGTTTATTGTATTTAAAAGATGTAAAGGCTCTAATGAATATGAAACAGAAATTATTGATAGAACATTTACCTATTCTAAAGAGTATATATTAAAAGAATCAACCAACGAATTTGATTATTTTTGTGGAGCGATTAATAAACAAGGAGAAAGCTCTTTAATAACATTAAATTAAAATATTCTAAATAATAAAAAGAGTTCTATTTCTCTACAAAACATTAATTATATCTTTGCAATTAATCCCTTACATTTAAAAAACTGAAAACAATACAAATCCTAAATACAAGCATCCACAATCTCACCATGAAAGAAACCCTTTCTATGGTAGAAAAAACTATTGAGAAAAACCAACAAATACACCACGTAGTTGTAAATGCTGGTAAGATGGTGCAAATGCAAAATGACCAACAATTAAGAGAAAGCGTTAATAACAGCGACATTATCAATGCAGACGGACAAGCAGTAGTTTGGGCAGCAAATTTTTTAAATAAACCCTTAAAAGAGCGTGTTGCTGGGATAGATTTAATGGAGAATATAGTAGAACTTGCCCATAAAAAAAACCATAAAATATTCCTATTTGGTGCCAAAGAAGAAGTAGTGAAAAAAGTAGTCAATCTGTATTCTGAAAAGTATAGTAAAAATATCATCGCAGGTTACAGAAATGGATATTATAAAGAAGAAGATGAATTAGGGATTGCCCAACAAATAGCCTCCAGTGGAGCAAATATGTTATTTGTAGCCATCACTTCACCTAAAAAAGAAAACTACCTTTACAAATACCGAAAAGAATTAAGTAACGTTAATTTTATAATGGGTGTAGGCGGAAGTTTTGATGTAATTTCAGGTTTAACAAAAAGAGCTCCCCTTTGGATGCAAAATTATGGATTGGAATGGTTTTACCGTTTTTTACAAGAACCCAAAAGAATGTGGAAAAGATATTTAGTAGGTAATAGTAAATTCATATATTTAGTGTTTAAAGAAAAGCTTAAAAAAAGAGAAGCATAAAATTTAATAAAAAAAGAACCAAGTTTTTAAAATTATAATTTGTGAAAATACTTTTATCTGCAATATATCCTTATATTTTTATGCTCTTATACCTCATCATTCCCTTTGATGAATATTTTAGAGCATTGCCAAATATATTAATGACAATTTTAGTAATTGCTTTCCCATTTGTAGCAAAAAAAGCAGATTTTAAAAAACTGTTACTAAAACCTTTGTTGGTTTTAGCTCTATTTTTTGTTTACCTATTAGTCAATTCTTTCTTTCAAGAAACTATAAGTCAAGATATTGGGGTTATTAATAAAATGATGATTCCTATTGGACTGGTATTGTTGTATTTGCCGATTTCAGATTTTAAGAAACTAGAAAAAGCCATTGTTTTTTCTTCCTTTATTGCTATTGTTTTTACACTTGTTCAGTTTATGGTCTTAATAAATAATGATGCTGAGGTGTCTTTATTGTTTTTCCAAGAAACGGTTGATGCACTGTTAATTGATAGAATTTATATTGGGTTACTTTGTGTATTAAGCATATTAATTTCGTATAAATCTTTAACAAAAAAATACCACCCAGACAATGTTTATTACCTCATAAGTATTATTATAAGTGTACTTTATATACTGCTTATCATGTCCAAAACTGCAATTATTTTATTAATTGCAGTAACCCTATTACGGCAATTTTATGGACCAAAAATAAAAACTCGGCTTATAATAACTTTCATTACCTTATTAATTTTTAGTGTATTTGGGTATTTTAATTACCAAAACTTGTTTCAAATTAATATTAATTCAAAAAACAATTTTTCAGAAATAGAATATAACGAATCATATATGCCATTAGGGTATCGGACAATTATATGGGATTGTGCCATCAATATTTCAGAGAATAGTTCCGATAAAATATTTGGAATTGGATTTAAAGAAACATCAAAACAATTAATAAATTGTTATGAAAATGAAATTTCAGATCCATTAACAAAACATAATTTTGTTTCAAAAAAATTCAACATCCACAATCAATATGCAGATTTTTATATAAGTTCAGGACTTATAAGTTTAGTATTATTTCTGTTAGTCCTTATTTATTTACTTTTTAAACATCACAAGCAATTTTTCCCAACAGCCTTATTAGTAGCCATTATTTTATTTGGTATGGCAGAAAATTATTTTCATCGGCAAGTAGGAGCTTATTATTTCGGATTTATTTTAGTGATGCTTTTAATAAATCAATTAAACGATACAAATAGTATCATAAAAGAACCTCAAGATAATTTAATTCCATAAAGGAGAGAGTTGTACTTTTACGAATTGAAAAACAAAATTAAATTACCCTTTAAGAAGTAAAAATAAATATGAAAATAGCAGTAATAGGAACAGGTTACGTAGGGTTAGTAACAGGAACATGTTTGGCAGAAACAGGTAACGATGTTGTTTGTGTGGATATAGATCAAGAAAAAGTAAATCAAATGAAATCTGGTGTAGTGCCTATTTACGAACCACACCTAGATGTTTTATTTGAAAGAAATATTAAAGCAGGAAGATTAAAATTTACAACATCCTTGGACGAAGGATTAGATTTTGGAGAAATCGTTTTTTTAGCATTACCAACCCCAGAAGATGAAGACGGATCTGCGGATTTATCCTATGTGCTTAATGTTTCTGAAGAAATAGGAAAAAAAATCAAAGAGTACAAAGTAATTGTAGATAAAAGTACAGTGCCAGTTGGTACGGCAGATAAGGTTCGGGCTACCATTGCAAAAAATGCTAAATGCGATTTTGATGTGGTTTCCAATCCAGAATTTTTAAGAGAAGGCTATGCAGTAGATGATTTTTTAAAGCCGGAAAGAATAGTAGTTGGTTCTAGTAGCGAAAGGGCTACTATTCTAATGAAAAAGTTATATAGCCCTTTTATGCGTTCGGGTAATCCAATTATTATTATGGACGAAAAGTCGGCAGAACTCACCAAATATGCTGCGAATGCATTCTTGGCAACCAAGATTACTTTTATGAATGAAATTGCCAATTATTGTGAAAAAGTTGGAGCCAATGTAGATATGGTTAGAGTAGGAATGGGAACAGATTCTAGAATAGGAAAACGATTTTTATTTCCAGGAATAGGTTATGGAGGTTCTTGTTTTCCTAAAGATGTAAAAGCGCTTCAAAAAGCAGGAAAAGATAAAAACTACGATTTTAAAATATTAAATTCTGTAATTGAAGTAAACGAAAAACAAAAAACTATTCTTTTACCAAAAATTGAAGATTATTTTAAAGGCGATTTGTCAAATAAAAAAATTGCAATATGGGGTTTAGCATTTAAACCTGAAACAGACGATATTAGAGAAGCTCCGGCTATTTATGTAATGCAGGAATTGCTTAATAGAGGAGCGTCATTGTCGGTGTTTGACCCTGAAGCTATGCCGAATATTAAAAAACAATTTGGAGATTCACTTACCTATTGTGAGTCTATGTATGAAGCTTTAGAAAATTCAGATGCATTAGTAATTTGTACAGAATGGAGTATCTTTAGAACTCCAGATTTCAATAAAGTAAAAGAATTATTAGTAGAGCCAATTATTTTTGATGGAAGGAATCTATACGATGTAGATGATGTTGAAAAAGAAGGGTTTACGTATGTTTCTATAGGAAGATAAAATATATGAAAAAAAGAGTTTTAATAACTGGAGCAGCAGGGTTTTTAGGATCTCATTTATGTGATAAGTTTATTGCAGAGGATTTTTCTGTTATTGGAATGGACAATCTAATTACGGGCGATTTAAAAAACATTGAACATTTATTTAAAAATCCAGACTTTGAGTTTTACCATCACGATGTTACAAAGTTTGTTCATGTTCCTGGAAAATTAGACTATATACTTCATTTTGCATCACCAGCAAGCCCAATAGATTATTTAAAAATACCGATTCAGACTTTAAAAGTAGGTGCTCTTGGAACACATAATTTATTAGGCTTAGCAAAAGAAAAAAATGCACGAATATTAATAGCCTCTACTTCCGAGGTTTATGGCGATCCACTAGTACACCCTCAAACCGAAGAATATTACGGCAATGTAAACACTATTGGACCTAGAGGAGTTTATGATGAAGCAAAGCGATTCCAAGAATCAATTACCATGGCATACCATCGTTTTCACGGAGTAGAAACTCGTATTGCAAGAATATTTAATACCTACGGCCCTAGAATGCGTTTAAATGACGGCAGAGTAATCCCAGCATTTATGGGACAAGCCCTAAGAGGAGAAGATTTAACAGTGTTTGGCGACGGATCTCAAACAAGATCATTTTGTTATGTAGAAGATGAAATTGAAGGGTTTTATAAATTATTAATGAGTGATTATTCTTTGCCTATTAATATTGGGAATCCACATGAAATCACCATTTTAGAATTTGCAAAAGAAATTATAAAACTTACAGGTACAGATCAAAAAATTGTATTTGAACCACTACCAACAGACGACCCATTACAAAGGCAACCAGACATTACAAAAGCGAGAGAAATTTTAAACTGGGAACCAAAAATTTCAAGAGAAATTGGAATGAAAAAAACATTTGAATATTTTAAAAGTTTATCTAAAGATGAGTTGTTTAGAAGCGAACATAAAGATTTTACTAAACACAACCGAATGTAATATATGATTTTTAAGCATGGCAGATATTCGGGCTTTTTAAGGCCAATTTCTTATATGATTGACCTCTCAATCATTCATATACTAGCAAGACCTTATTTTAAAGATAATTTTGATTTTCTTAATTATGTCTTGTTTTTATCTGTCGCATGGATAATTGTATCATTACTCTCTCATTTTTATGAAATTTACAGATATACAAGTACTATTAAGATTTTTTCTTTATTAGGAAAGCAATCCATCTTTTTTGTTCTGTTAGTTTTTGCATTTTTTGGGTTTTATAATAAATTAATTCCAGATCCTGTAAACATTATTAAATATGTAGTAACAGTTATGCTCATTATAACAGTTATGAAGTTTGCTATCTATTATTTATTACGGAAATATAGGGTGTTATATGGCGGAAATATAAGAAAAGTAGTAATAGTTGGGTTAAATCAGAAAACAGACCAACTAGGTAAATTCTTTAATAACAATCCAGATTACGGTTATAAACTTATTAAAACATTCGATGTAAATGAAAATGATAAATCGAGCATGGATAATTGTATATCGTTTATTTCGGAAAATGAAATTGACGAAATTTATACATCTATTGCTAAAGTAACTAATCAAGACCTAACTAAACTTATTGATTTTGCAGACAATAATTTAATAATATTAAAATTTCTTCCTGATAATAAAGAAATTTACTCAAAAAAATTGGACTTTTCTTATTATGGATACCTACCTATTTTATCCATGAGAAGAATACCCATCGATGAACCAATCAATAAATTTATTAAACGAAGTTTTGATATAGTTCTGTCTCTTTTTGTCGTCATTTTTATTTTATCTTGGTTAACCCCAATTTTAGGAATATTTATAAAATTAGGATCTGAAGGACCCGTATTTTTTAAACAAAAAAGAAACGGTTTAGATTATAAAGAATTTTACTGTTATAAATATCGGTCTATGCGTCCCAACCCTGAAGCTCATTTACATCAAATTAAAAAAGGAGATCCAAGAGTAACTAAAGTCGGAAAACTTATACGTAAAACTAGCATCGACGAACTCCCTCAGTTTATAAATGTACTTAAAGGCGAAATGTCTGTGGTTGGTCCACGCCCCCACATGGTCAGTCATACACATATGTATGCCGAAAAAATCGACAAATTTATGGTGCGTCATTTTGTAAAACCCGGAATTACTGGATTGGCTCAAGTAAGTGGTTTTAGGGGCGAAGTAGAAGATGATAATTTTATTACTAATAGAGTGAAATACGATATATTTTATCTTGAAAACTGGTCGCTATTATTAGACTTTAAAATTGTATTTAAAACAATTCTTAACGCATTTGCTGGTGAAGATAAGGCATACTAATGAGCAAATTAGTTTCTATTATAACACCAAGTTTTAATTCTGAAAAATATATTTTCGAAACAATAGAATCTGTACAAAATCAATCGTATTCAAATTGGGAATTATTGATTGTTGACGATGCTTCAACAGATACAACTTGCTTAATTGTAGAAAGATATTCTAAAAAAGACTTTAGAATACAACTTACAAAAAACACTACCAATAAAGGGGCTGCTTTCTGTAGAAATCTTGCAACTAAACTTTCAAAAGGAACTTATATTGCTTTTTTAGATTCAGACGATTTATGGCATCCTAATAAATTAGAGAAACAAATAAACTTCATGAATAAACATCAAAATGCTGTAAGTTATACCAGTTATTTACATATTGATGAAGAAGGAAAATCATTAGCTAAAAGAATTAAAGCAATGCCCACATTATCCTATAAAAAGCAACTCAAAAACAATTATCTAGGAAACTTAACAGGAATTTATAATGTTGATGTTTTAGGGAAAATTATTGCTCCAAATCTTCGTAAAAGACAGGATTGGGCAGTATGGTTAGAAGCAATTAAACGTAATAAAAAACCAGCGATAGGACTGCAAGAAGACTTAGCATTTTATAGGGTTCATAAAAAATCAATGAGCTCTAATAAAACGAGACTTTTAAAATATAATTATTGGTTTTATACTAAGCATTTAGGGTACTCTAAAATCATTTCAGCATTTTATTTAGTGGTATTCTTATGGGAGTATTTTTTTATAAGACCCAAGTTCATTCAAAAATTATAATTTCGAAATAAACTGTTTCAACTTCCCTCTTTTACTTCTGTTTAACACCTCTACCCTTTCAAAAGTTAAATTAAGATTATTTTCTAAATAGTCACTTAATGATTTTTTAATTTTGAAAATTTCATTAGAATTTAACACTCTTTCAGAAACATATACAATATGAAAAGTATCTAACTTATGTTGTTCTATGATAAATTCTTTTACATTTCCATCGTCTTCAATCACGCTTTTTGTGACATAATAAAAAGTAAGTCCTGGCACTAATTTCCCGCTTGGGAGCTTTGCAATATCGTTTGTTCTTCCTATTAATTTTTCAAAAATAGGTGTTTTAAAGCTGCTTTTTTCCGAAAAAATTCCTATGTCCCCAACTTCATACCTAATTAAGGGATGCGCTTTATTATATAAGGAAGTAATTACTATTTTTCCAGAATTTCCTTTGGAAACTGCTTGATTGTTTTTGTCTAAAATTTCCACAAATAACGTTTCACTGTTTAGAATAAACGTGTCTTTTTTATTGGTGAAAGCTATTAAATCCAATTCTGCTGCTCCATATTCATTGATTATTGGAACTCCTAACCACTTTTCAAGAAGAGTCTTATCTTTCTCAAAAAGCATTTCACTAGTAACAACGCAGTATTTTAAGCTTGGGCAAATTTGGGTTAAAACAATATCTTTACTCTTTAAAAATTTAGCAAATAATACAATAGAACTCGTGTATCCATTGATATAATAAAACTTTTTTTTCTGAAATATTTTAAAATACGACGCTAACTTTTCTTCAGATAAATCGAAAATAGGAAACCGATATCGATGACTCAACAAATCTTTTAATCGTTCTTTTGTATTTCCTACAAAGTCCAAAGGAATTCCATAAAAACGTGCTTGATAAGAGCTGTTATAATCAATACCAAACCACCCAAAACGATTAATAATTTCTGCCCAAGTCATTGCGTGACAAAACTTGTCTTTAGCAAAAATCATGGGATGCCCACTTGATCCAGATGTTTTATTAATATAACAATCCTTAATTTTAAAACCTTCAGATAGCCGATCCTGTAACGGAATTTGTAAATCCCTCTTAGTCATAATCGGAATGTCCTCCCAGTTTTTAATAGACTTATCACCAATAAGTTTCTGATAAAACGGATTGTTTTTTAAGTGATAATCTACAATTTCTTGTCGTTGCTTTTTTATATAATCTTCGTATTCATTTTCCGGTATTGCTTGAATTTTTGACAAATGCTCCTTTGCTTCCTTAATTGGGAAGCCATTTATTTTTAGGGTAAACTCAAATAAATTCAATCGTTAAATGTTTAGACATCAATGTCTGGTTAAAACTTACAATTACCATTAAAAACTATAAATAATTAAGAGATTAAAGTTTATTAAAAAATATCCCTTTGTATTTTTATTTAGTTACAATATCATCCCGATTACTATCGGGATTTTTTTCTTATATCTTTTAGCAGAGCGGTCTTAATTCTTAATTAAGGATATCAATTTACAAATTAAACGAATTGTAAACTTAAAATAATAGTATTTTTGCAATAGTTTTAAAACACATAGTTATGAATATTTTAATTTTAGGTTCTGGTGGTCGTGAGCATACATTTGCTTATAAAATAGTTCAAAGCAATCGTTGTAATCAACTTTTTGTAGCTCCTGGTAATGCAGGAACTTCAGAAATTGCTACGAATGTTCCAATTTCAGTAAACGATTTTGAAGCCATTAAAAACTGTGTGTTAGAAAACCAAATTGAAATGGTCATCGTAGGTCCAGAAGATCCTTTGGTCAACGGAATTGCTAATTATTTTTTAGCAGATTCAGATTTAAAAAACGTGATGTTGATAGGTCCTTCAAAAGCAGGAGCCCTATTAGAAGGTAGTAAAGAACGTGCCAAGGAGTTTATGATCGACCATAAAATCCCTACGGCAGCATACCAAAGTTTTACCAATGAAACGTTAGCCGAAGGAAAAAAATTCCTAGAAACCTTGAATCCTCCTTATGTATTAAAAGCCGACGGATTGGCAGCAGGAAAAGGCGTGTTAATCTTGAAAGGTATCAATGAAGCAAAACAAGAATTAGAAAATATGCTGTCCAATGCAAAATTTGGTGCTGCAAGCGAAACCGTAGTTATAGAAGAGTTTTTAGACGGTATTGAACTCAGTGTTTTTGTATTAACCGATGGGAAAAACTATAAAATTCTTCCAACAGCAAAAGATTATAAACGAATTGGAGAAGGAGATAAAGGATTAAACACAGGAGGTATGGGTGCTATTTCTCCAGTGCCTTTTGTAGATAAGATCTTAATGCAGAAAATTGAGGAACGTATTGTAAAACCTACGGTTAACGGACTTCAAAAAGAAAACATAGATTATAAAGGCTTTGTGTTTATTGGTTTAATTGTAGTAAACAACGAACCATTGGTAATTGAATATAATGTACGAATGGGTGATCCAGAAACCGAAGTGGTTTTACCAAGAATTAAAACAGATTTAGTAGGTTTATTTGAAGCAACTTTCCTTCAGAAATTAGACGCGATTACAATTGAAATTGACGAACGAGCTGCCACAACCGTAATGTTAGTCTCAGGAGGTTATCCTGAAGCTTATGAAAAAGGAAAAGTGATTTCAGGAATTTCAGAAATAAACGATTCTATTGTTTTTCACGCAGGAACAACCTTAAAAGATGGTGAGGTTATAACGAATGGCGGAAGAGTGTTGGCAATCACTTCCTTAGATAAAGATTATAAAAAGGCACTAAAAAAATCGTATCAAAACATAGAAAAACTACATTTCGATACGATGAATTATCGTAGTGATATAGGGTTCGATTTATCCTAAATATCTATGAGCAGTAACACTTTTGTCGTCACTACCTTCATCATCATGTTTTTTAAGTTGACCAATCCAGTAAATCATAGCAACCATACAAATTGCCATAAAAATCCATGATACCGTATTTGCTCCAAACCAACTTGATAGTTCTAATTCTCTTAATGCGTTGTAAGGTACAAAAGCAACATTTTCAAAAAAATCTTTAATTCCATAAAAAAACCCGCTCCAAGTCATATCTTTATATATTTTAAGATAGCAAAAATATAAATTAACTAGCATGCTCACAAGCTTTTTTGGTAAATCTAAACCCTTCAACTTTATATTGGTGAGTGCATACCTAATTTTAGGTTGCTTTTTTTGTTTTTTTTTTAAAGGAAATATAGATTTTAGTATACCTTCTTTCCTTCAAATATCACTTTCGATACTCACTTATTTGTTTCTGCTTTTTTTACTTAATTTTATTGTAAAGAAAAACAAACTCACAAAAAACAATACCTACTCTATTTTATTTTTTAGTGCTTTTTTAGTGTTGTTTCCTTCTGTTTTTGAAGAGAGTAGCCTGCTTTTATCGAATGTATTTTTGTTATTAGCATTAAGAAGAATTTTAAGTTTACCTTCTGAAGTTAATACAGAAAAAAAGATATTAGACGCATCACTTTGGATATCGATTGCGGCGTTTTTTAACTTCTGGAGCATCTTGTTTTTTGCCGTTTTATTTTTTGCTGTTTTTCAAAGAGTCTCAAAAAATTATAAATATATTTTAATCCCTTTTGTGGGGGTTTTCTCTATTTTTACCCTTACGACGGTCTATAATTTATTGGTAAACGATTCGTTTTTGTGGTTTTTAGAATTGAAAACCTCCATTGGATTTGATTTTTCTGAATATAAATCACCT
Source organism: uncultured Flavobacterium sp. (assembly GCA_964540425.1). Classification (GTDB taxonomy): domain Bacteria; phylum Bacteroidota; class Bacteroidia; order Flavobacteriales; family Flavobacteriaceae; genus Marifrigoribacter. The sequence continues at coordinate 14,139 of CAZIMW010000020.1, read as the reverse complement.
AAATTAGTAGTTTCAATTATTTTTATTACCGTTGTTTTTTTAATTTCCACTATTCACAAAAGATTAAATAGCGTTACGATTCCATTAAAAGAAAAATCAAAAAACAGACTGCTTTTTTACACCTTACTTATTGGAATCCTATTAATTATAATTTCACCAATTAAAAACGGAAGTGAATTTGTATTCCTCTTTGCTCCTCTTTCTATTTTTGCTGCTAACTATATTGAAACCACTAAAAAACGTTGGATTTCTGAAACAATTTTGTGGGTAACGACTTTACTTCCATTCCTAATTTACTTTTTATGAATATCGATATAGAAGTAATAGAAACTCAATTAAAACTCCGTCTGAAGTATCCATATAAATGGTATCGCAAGCAAAATAATATTTGGGACGGATACACTAATTTCATATACCAAACTCCGACTTGGGAAGCTTTAATCCCACAAATGGCTGCGGTGGTAGAAAAGGAAAACCTTGATAAAAAGGAACTGTTTTATTATGCCATTAATCGTTGGTATAATTTCTGGTCTGCAATGGCAGTAGAATATATTTTTAGTACTTGCGATGGAATTGTGCCAGAAAAAAATACCAAAAACAGATTGGTAGATTTTACCATACAAGGAATTTCTTTCGATCATAAAACCTCTGTATTTCCAAAAGGATTTAATCAAACTATTAATTACGCAAAAAACAATCCAAGAGAATTAATTGAATGGCTTTATAAAAACCAAAGTAAACAACAACGGCATCATTTTAAAAACCGTTTATTTATAATTGTTTACGATAAAAACGGCGAACATTGGAAGCTAAAATCTGAATTGAAATTAATGGAAAAAGAAATAAAAAACTATGTTTCTAATTTTAGCCCTTTTCAATTACAAAAATTTAGTTTCACTCTTGAAAATGAAACATTAAGTGATATAATTTGGTTTGAAAAATCTAATTATACCAGTTAAATTTCAAAACACCCTATATAAATTAAAAATATATATTTGTTTTTTGATCTTTAAAATCTAATCCTAGCCATAGTTGCGATTATATTTTTAAGTGAAGAAAAACGGAAATAGATGAAGAATTTATAGGGGGTTTTGGTGTTTAACTGGTATAACCCTAACTTTGTGACAAAATAATTTAAAAACTGCAATTACGTACAATGAATTACATAGGCTCCAAAAAAAAACTTCTTCCTTTTTTAGAAGAAAGCATAAAAAAAACAGTTGGAAACAACTTAAAAGATAAAGTATTCTGCGACCTTTTTGCAGGAACAGGTATAGTTGCAAGAAATTTTAAAACCAAAACAAAGCAAATTATAGTAAACGATGTAGAGTTTTACAGTTATGTACTCAACCGCAATTATATTGGAAATCACAAGTCAAATCCTTCCGAAGAATTAATAGAAAAGCTTAATAATTTAGAAGGTAAAAAAGGATTTGTTTTTCAACATTACTCAGAAAACGGAAAAGCAGGGAGAAACTATTTCACTTCAGAAAACGGACAAAAAATTGATGCTATTCGTATTGAGATTGAAACTTGGGAAAACGCTTCAGAAATAAACGAAAACGAATATTATTTCTTGCTAGCGAGCCTTTTAGAAAGTGCCGATAAAGTTGCAAATACCGCTTCTGTTTACGGAGCTTATTTAAAAAAGATAAAACCTTCAGCTGCAAAAACCTTAGTAATAAAACCTGCATTATTTCAGGAAACAAAAAACAGTCATCAAGTATTTCAGCAAGATAGTAATGAGTTGATTAAAAACATTGAAGGCGATATTTTATATTTAGATCCGCCGTACAATGCCAGACAATACGGTGCAAATTATCATTTACTAAATACTATCGCAAAATATGATATCTTTGTACCCAAGGGAGTGACAGGCTTGCGAGATTATTATAAAAGTGATTATTGTAAAAAAGGCGTGGTGTTGCAATCGTTTACCGAACTGTTGAAAAACGCACAATTTAAATACATATTTCTAAGTTATAATAATGAAGGGTTAATGTCGGAAGAAATTGTAAAAAAAACGATGGAACAATTTGGGAAGTATCACTTAGAAACCATCAAATACCAGCGTTTTAAAGCAGATAAAACCGAAAATAGAAACCATAAAGCCAATCATACTTTTGAATATTTACATGTTTTGGAAAAATAGTTATGTATGGTTGTCCCGATAATTATCGGTAACAATCGAAACCTATTTGATTACAAAGAGTATATTGACTAAGTAATCAACAATATTAAAGAATACCCTTCGATATGATTTCTAAAAAAAGAAATCACTCGGGGGGCTTAAAATAAAGATTAAAAAATTAAATATCATGTTTTCAGAAAAAGCAAATACCATTTTTAAAGAAGTAATTGATAAGTACCACGTAATAAATACAGTAGGTCAATCTTTTAGCAATCCTTACGATACTAAATCTCAGAATTTAGAACATTTATTATATCGTAAATGTTGGATAGATACGGTACAATGGCATTACGAAGACATTATTCGCGATCCAAATATAGATCCCGTAAGTGCTTTGAGTTTAAAAAGGCAAATTGACGCTTCCAATCAAGATCGCACCGATATGGTGGAATTTATTGATAGTTATTTTCTTGAAAAATATAAAGAGATTTCGGTAAAAGATGGAGCAACTATTAACACAGAAAGTCCAGCTTGGGGAGTAGATCGACTTTCGATTTTAGCACTAAAAGTGTATCATATGAACGAAGAAGCAACTCGCGAAAATGCTTCAGAAACCCATAGAGATACGTGTACTATTAAATTGAATATCTTACTAGAACAACGAGTAGATTTAAGTACTGCAATCGATCAATTATTGCAAGATATTTCTGAAGGCACCAAATACATGAAAGTCTATAAACAAATGAAAATGTACAACGACGATGAGTTGAATCCTGTTCTTCGTGGCGAAAAATAATATAAATCCAAACCTGCTAGGTTTCTAAAACCTAGCAGGTTTATATAATTGAAAAAACCCAAACACATACTCGTCATCCGACTTTCAGCAATGGGAGACGTAGCGATGATAACACCTATACTTCGGGTGTTTTCTGAAACCTATCCTGAGGTAAAGCTTACCGTATTATCCAGAGCATTTTTTAAACCTTTTTTTGAAGACATTAAGAATGTAAATTTCTTAGAAGCTGAAGTTGATGGAAAACACAAAGGTTTTTCTGGACTTTTAAAACTCTCAAAAGAAGTAAAATCTTTAAAGATTGATAAAGTTGCAGATTTACATAATGTAATTCGTTCGAAAATCATCACCAAATGTTTGTGGTTTTCAGGAAAGAAAGTAGCAACGGTAAACAAAGGAAGAGTAGAAAAAAAAGCACTTACCAGAGAAACCAATAAAATTTTCAAACAATTAAAAACCACACATCAACGCTATGCCGATGTTTTTGAAAAGTTGGGGTTTCCATTAGATTTATCTAAATTTAAACCCATTCCAAGAAAAGATTTCAATCAGAAACTACAAGATTTTGTTGGTTCTGAACCTAAAAAAATAATAGGAATTGCTCCTTTTGCGGCTTATAAAAGCAAAATGTATCCGTTAGATTTAATGCGAGAGGTAATTGCAGCATTAGATAAAACCCAACAGTATCACATCGTATTATTTGGAGGAGGAAAAGACGAAATAGAACAATTAAATAGTTTTGAAAACGATTTTTCTTCTGTAAAAAATGCAGCAGGAAAATTTACTTTTAAAGAAGAATTGGCATTAATTTCCAACTTAGATCTAATGCTTTCTATGGATTCTGGAAACGGGCATTTAGCAGCAATGTGTGGAGTTCCAGTAATTACACTTTGGGGAGCTACACATCCGTTTGCGGGATTTGCACCTTTTGGACAGTCAACAGAAAATTGCTTAACAGCAGATAGAGAAAAGTATCCTTTACTCCCAACTTCAATTTACGGGAACAAATTTCCTGAAAGTTATGAGGATTGTATGAAAACAATTTCTCCTCAAGAGATCATAGATAAACTTGTTTTTACACTAAAAAACAAGTCGTAAATCATACGTCTTAAGAATTATACGTCATTTTTAATCTTTTGTCTTAGCTCGTAAGTCCTCCCGTCATCAGTCGTTAAAGATTACACATCATCATAGTCAATGCTAATTGTTGGAGTAGTAGGATGTGCTTGGCAAGTAAGAATAAGTCCTTCAGCAATTTCGCCATCAGTTAGTATTTGGTTATTTGCCATGGTTGCTTCACCTTCAGTAATACGTGCGATACAAGTAGAACAAACACCTCCTTGACAAGAATAAGGAGCATCAATTTCATTTTTTAAGGCAGCTTCTAAAATCGACTGTTTTGGTTTCATTTCAATTACATGAGTTTCCTCATCTACAAGTATGGTTAGGGTTATTTTGGTATCGCTCATAGCTAAATATTTTCGCAAAAATACAAAGGATTTATAATTTTCAATAACCTCTAAGTTTTTATTAACTAAAATTTTATTTTCAACCTAAAATGACGGAATTCAATTTTTATAAAAAATAACTGTATAAATTTTAAAAAAAAAAGTATTTTTACGTTTAATTTTGAACAATACACACTAAAGTAGAAGCGTTTAAGTTTCAATAGTATATAAAAACAAATCACATTTTGAAGGGAATATATAAAATCACATTTTTTTTATTAGCAGTATTACTTTTAGCTGCCTGTTCACGTAAAAAAAACACATTTCTTAGTAGAAGCAAACACTCGGTAACTGCTGAGTTTAACGCACTCTATAACGGAAATTTAGCTTTTGAGGCTGGAAAAGAAGAATTAACAAGAAGTTACCGAGATGATTTTTGGGAATTATTACCAGTGGAGCGTTTACAATTGCCAGAAGACAAGTTAGAGCCAGAAGCTTCAGAAAACCCAAATTTTAATAGAGCCGAAGAAAAAGCTACCAAAGCAATTCAACAACATTCTATATACATAGATGGTAAAGAATACAATCCGCAAATGGACGAAGCTTTTATTTTATTAGGAAAAGCAAGGTATTTTGACGCACGTTTTGTTCAGGCATTAGATGCCTTTAATTTTATTTTAAAAACGTACCCTACAAGTAATAATATAAATCATGCCAAAGTTTGGAAAGCTAAGACTAATATTAGGTTAAACAACGAAGAAGTTGCTATAGAGAACTTAAAGAAAATGTTTAAATATGGCGATGTAAACGAAGATGATGAGGCAGATGCTTCCGCAATAATAGCACAAGCATTTATAAATTTAGATTCTTTAGAGGCTGCACTTCCTTATATTAGAACCGCTTCAGACAAAACCAAAGACAAAGAGCTTAAAGGAAGATATACCTTTATAAAAGGACAATTATATAATTTGCTTGAAATGAAGGACAGAGCAAATTTAGCTTTTGATGAAGTTATTGCTCTTAAAAGAAAGTCACCAAGAATATATATGATCAACGCCTATATTGAAAAGGCAAAAAACTTCGACTTCACCAAAGAAGATCGAGTTGCCTTTTTAGAATTGCTTTACGATTTAGAAGAAGACCGTGAAAACCGTCCATTTCTTGATAAAATTTACCATCAGATTGGAGAATATTACCGCAAGAACGACAGTATAAATATGGCAATAGAGTTCTATAACAAATCGTTAGATGCCTATCGTGATGATGTAAAAATGCAAGCGGTTAATTATAAAACCCTTGCCGAAATATACTTTGATTATACCGAATATAAAATTGCAGGTGCCTATTACGATAGTACATTAACAAATTTAGTTGAAGGCTCTAGAGAGTACAGACGTATAAAAAAGAAAAGAGAAAACCTTGATGATGTTATTAAATATGAAGACATTGCTTTCAGAAACGATAGTATTATTAGCATTGTAAACATGAGTGAATCAGATAGGATGGCTTACTTTACAGAATACACTTCAAATTTAAAAGCACAAGCAGTTGCCGATTCAATAGCAAAAGTGACACAAGAAAATGAAATTGCAAATAATGAGTTTTATAATGGAGGAAATAACATTAACAAAGAAAAGGGACCTAACTCAGGTAATAGCTCCTTTTATTTCTATAACTCAACCACAATAGCATTTGGAAAACAAGAATTTACAAAACGCTGGGGAAAAAGAAAACTAGAAGATAATTGGAGACTTTCCAACAAATTAACAAGGTTAAATGACATTGAAGAAGAATATGTTGCAGCGCCAATAGCCGAGAATGACTTATACAAGCCAGAAACTTATATTGCTTTAATTCCTAACAATGAGATTGTTATAGATAGTATTTCTAAAGAAAGAAATTTTGCATATTATCAATTGGGATTAATTTATAAAGAAAAATTTAAAGAATACGATTTAGCAACAAATAGATTAACGACCTTACTATCATTTAATCCTGAAAAAAGATTGGTTTTACCAGCACTATATAACCTGCATAAAATAAATGTATTGCTAGGAAACGAAGAGTTAGCAGCTCAATACAAAAACGAACTTTTAACAAGATATCCAGATTCTAGATATGCTGAAATATTAAGAAATCCGAATGTTATTTTAGCAACAGACGAATCAAGCCCAGAATATAAATACGACCAACTTTACTCAAAATTTAAAGATTCAAAATACCAAGATGTTATTGAAGGTTGTGATGAAAATATTTCAGTTTATTTCGGAAACCCAATTATTCCAAAACTTGAGTTATTAAAAGCAAATGCAATAGCACGACAACAAGGGTTTGAACCATATAAAAAAGCATTAAATTTTGTTTCATTAAATTACCCTAATTCAGACGAAGGAAAAGAAGCATTAAACTTATACAAAACATTGCTTCCTAGAATCGCAAACACAAAATTTTTGAAAGACAAAGAAAGTGAGCGTTGGAAATTAGTATATAGCTTTAATAAGGCAGACGAAGAAAAAGCAATTAAATTAAAAGAAAAATTAACCGAAGCAGTTAGTTTTTATCGATATGAAGAAATGTCGGTATCTAAAGATTATTACAGACCAGACACTTTATTTGTAATAGTTCATGGCTTAAAATCAAAACAAGGAAGTCGTGGTTTTGCAGAGATATTAAAAGAAGAAAAGAAATTCAAAATTAAAAAAGAATCTTTTGAAATTTCTTCCGAAAATTACAAAACAATTCAAATTCATAAAAGCTTAAAAGCTTATCTAGAGGCAGACTTATCTGTAGAAGGGCTTACAATGGCAGAATATTTAAAATTGGTTAATAGCGGAAAAAAAACAAAAACAAATCAAGAAAAGAAAAAAGAAGCTTATAACAAGAAAAAATCTGCAAGCCCTAAAAAAACAGAATCTAAAGCCAAAAAGAGTACAACTCCGAAAAAAAGAACAAATACCAATAAAGGCAATAGTAGCAGAACACCAGGTAAGAAAGGATAATAATTAAATTTCACAGTATGTTTTCAGATAAAAAAACCAAAGAAATAGAACCTCAAGGAACCAATCAAAATCGTATTAATGAAGGTACCGTTTTAAAAGGTGATATTACTTCAAACGGTTATTTTAGAATCGATGGTACTATCGAAGGAAACGTAAAAACCCCTTCCAAAGTAGTCATTGGAAAAACAGGTGTTGTTATTGGCACATTAAGTTGTGAAAATGCGGATATTGAAGGAAAAGTAAAAGGAATAGTCGATATTTCTGGAACACTAAGTTTAAAGTCAACTGCACATATTGAAGGTGAAGTTATCATCGGGAAATTAGCTGTAGAGCCGGGAGCAGTTTTTAACGCAACCTGTTTAATGAAAGGATCTAGCAAAGAAACACCGTCTGTAAAAGCAGCGCCAGAAGCTAATAAATCAAATCCATACGATCGTCAACAGAGATCAACTTCCAACAACCCTTCACAACAAGCAGAATCATAATATTATGTCTTCTAAAGACAACAACGGTATTAAACGCTGGGCAATCCTTTCAGGAATTGGAATACAAATGGGAGTAATTATCTATTTGTTTGTAAAAGGCGGAATTTGGTTAGATGCTACTTATAATCCCGAAGGTAAAGCATACACGATAATAGCAACCCTTTTAGGAGTAGGGATTTCTTTATTTTTAGTCCTTCAACAAACCAACCGTTTAAATAAATAGGTATATGCAAAATTCAAATATAAAATTTTTAGGTTTCCTAGCAATTTTAATACTAGCAGTTTTCGGAGTTCATCTTTTCGCACTTAGTTTTACGAATCATCCGCTTTTTGGTAACCAAATTATACTTTCTTATGTGTTAAATTATTTATTAGCAGCGGTAGTTCTAATTATAGTAGAAAAAACATTGCAAAAAAACTCAGCGCAAGCAGGTTTTGTTTTTATGGCAGGAAGTGCATTGAAGTTTCTTGTTTTCTTTTTAGTGTTTTATCCAATATATAAAACAGATGACGAGATGCAAACTGTAGAATTTACCACCTTTTTTATTCCTTATGCTATTTGTTTAATTACCGAAGTTATCTATCTTTCTAAACAGCTTAATAATCAGTAATCTCAACAAATTTTTCGCTACTTAAAAAAGAGTGTAAATAGTTTTTTCATTTCATAAATAACCCTATTTTTGCACCGATTTTTAAAGCCAATATATTTTGTTTACTATGCAAAGCAATTATTTAGTAAAAATACTTACAATCCTACTTTTAGTGTTCGGTTCTTCTGTACAAGCACAACATGAACAAAATGAAGAGCATGAAGGCACTCCAAAGGAGGTGAGTCTAAAAGAAAAAATCAAAGAAAGTATTAATCATCACTTATTAGATTCGCATGATTTTACTTTTTTTAGCGATAGCGAAACAGGTAAACATTATGGTTTTTCTCTTCCGGTGATTCTTTGGGATCAAGAAGCTGGAATTCAATTTTTTTCGTCTTCAAAATTTCATCACGGTGAAGAGGTTGCTGAAAACAACGGAAACTACTATACATTATATCATAACAAAGTATATAAAACAGATGCTAAAGGAACGATCACTTTAGACGAGCATCACCATCCAACACAAGCAAAACCAATAGATTTCTCCATTACAAAAAGTGTATTGATGATTTTTATCACAGGAATTTTAATGCTACTAGCATTTGTAGGTATGGCAAAATCTTTCAAGAAAGGACCCATTGTTACTGGAGCAGGAAGATTTTTAGAGCCAATCATACTTTATATTAGAGATGATATTGCAATCCCAAATATAGGAGAAAAAAAACACAGAAAATATATGCCTTATTTATTAACGATATTTTTCTTTGTATGGTTTTTAAATTTATTTGGATTGACTCCATTAGGAGTAAACGTTACAGGTAATATTGCTATTACATTTGCATTAGCAATCATGACATTTATCATTACACAGGTTTCGGGAAATAAAAATTATTGGATGCATATTTTTGATCCACTTGGTAATTCTATGCCTTGGTACGGCAAGATACCTTTATATATTATATTAATTCCTATAGAGATTTTAGGAGTGTTTGTTAAGCCTTTTGCATTAATGATTCGTTTGTACGCAAACATTATGGCAGGACACATTGTATTAATGAGTTTAGTAGGTTTAATATTTGTTTTTCAAAATTGGATTGGTAGCAGTTTATCATTCGTGTTATCTTTTGCTATTTCATTAATTGAATTATTAGTTGCTTTATTACAAGCGTATATCTTCACCATGCTATCAGCCCTATATTTTGGCTTTGCTGTTGACGAACACGAAGAAGCACATTAGGCGTTTATTTATTAATTTTTAAATATTATATATTATGGAAATTCCAACAATTGTAGGTGCAGGCTTAGTAGTAATTGGTGTCGGTATCGGTATCGGTAGAATTGGTGGTTCAGCAATGGACGCTATTGCTCGTCAGCCAGAAGCTTACGGAAAAATTCAAACAGCAATGCTAATTGCGGCTGCGCTTATTGAAGGTATTGGATTTGCTGCATTATTTGCTGCATAACAACACTCAAACTACAGTTGCAACGGTTGGTTGCAACTGTAGTTTAATTTTAAAATTAAAAAATTATTAAAAAATAATCATGGAAAAGTTAATTAACGATTTCTCTTTTGGACTTTTTTTCTGGCAAATAATACTTTTTGTATTGTTGCTTTTATTACTTAAGAAATTTGCTTGGGGTCCAATTTTAAGTGCGCTTAATGACAGAGAAGAAGGAATAAAAAATGCATTAGATGCTGCTGAAAAAGCAAGATTAGAAATGCAAAACCTTCAATCTGATAATCAAAAATTGTTGCAAGAAGCACGTTCAGAAAGAGAAGCAATGATTAAAGAAGCGCGTGAAATCAAAGAAACAATGATTTCAGACGCAAAAGAAGAAGCAAAAACCGAAGCAGATAAAATGATTATCAATGCACAAGCTGCAATTGAATCTGAAAAGAAAGCTGCAATTGCTGAAATAAAAAATCAAGTAGCTAGCCTTTCTATAGATATTGCTGAAAAAGTAGTAAAAAGTGAATTAGCCGATAAAGACAAGCAATTAAAATTAGTTGAAAGCATGTTAAAAGATGCTACTTTAAATTAATATTATGACGGGAAGTAGAGCAGCCAAACGTTACGCAAAAGCAGTTTTATTACAAACTAATGAGGCCAACAATGCTTCAGAAGTTTATGAAGACATGCAAGTGGTTTACAATACCATTACCGATAGTAATGAGTTGAGTGAAATGCTTCAGAGTCCAGTATATTCTGAAGAAAATAAAGAAGAAGCACTTCTTGAAATTTTCTCAAAACAATCTGAAACAACAAAATCACTTATCAAAATACTTGCTAAAAATAATCGCACTTCAATTTTAGGCGGAGTTGCAGCTAGTTTTATCGAAATATATAAAGAATCGGAAGGTATAAAAGTAGCGTACGTTACTACAGCCGTTTCTCTTTCAACAGAATTAGAGACCAAAGTATTAGCAAAAGTAAAAGAACTTACAGGAAGTGATAAAGTAACGATAGAAAGTACGATAGACGGATCTATTATTGGAGGGTTTATTCTTCGAGTAGGCGATTTACAATACAATGCTAGTATTTCAAACAATCTAGCGAGAATAAAAAGAGAATTTAATAAGAGTATATAAATAATTTTCAGAAGCAATTCTGATTAATACAGATTACAATGGCAGAAGTTAAACCAGCTGAAGTATCAGCAATATTAAAGAAACAATTATCAGGTTACGAATCTACCGCTTCTTTAGACGAAGTAGGAAGTGTATTAACTATAGGTGATGGAATTGTTCGTGTTTACGGACTTTCTAATGTACAATATGGTGAATTAGTAGAATTCGATAATGGATTAGAAGGAATTGTACTTAACTTGGAAGAAGATAATGTTGGTGTGGTATTGTTAGGACATTCAAAAAATATTGTTGAAGGTTCAACCGTAAAACGTACACAACGTATCGCATCTATTAATGTAGGTGAAGGAATTGTTGGTCGTGTTGTAAATACTCTTGGAGAGCCTATCGATGGTAAAGGAGCAATTGCAGGCGAAACTTTCGAAATGCCATTAGAGCGTATTGCGCCTGGTGTACTTTTTCGTGAGCCAGTAACAGAGCCACTTCAAACAGGTATTAAAGCAATTGATGCGATGATTCCAGTAGGAAGAGGTCAACGTGAGTTGGTAATTGGTGACCGTCAAACAGGAAAAACTACTGTTTGTATCGATACTATCCTTAATCAAAAAGAATTTTACGATGCTGGTGAGCCAGTATATTGTATATATGTTGCGATTGGACAAAAAGCTTCTACAGTGGCATTAATTGCAAAAGTATTAGAAGAAAGAGGTGCTTTAGCCTATACGACAATTGTTGCTGCAAACGCATCAGATCCTGCTCCAATGCAAGTATATGCTCCTTTTGCAGGTGCTGCAATTGGGGAGTATTTTAGAGATACAGGTCGTCCTGCATTGATTGTTTTTGATGATTTATCAAAACAAGCAGTTGCATATCGTGAGATTTCATTATTATTAAGACGTCCACCGGGTCGTGAGGCATATCCTGGAGATGTGTTTTACCTTCACTCTAGATTGTTAGAACGTTCAGCAAAAATCATTAACAACGATGAAATTGCAAAACAAATGAACGATTTACCTGATTCTTTGAAAGATATAGTAAAAGGTGGAGGTTCATTAACAGCATTACCAATTATTGAAACACAAGCGGGAGATGTTTCTGCTTATATTCCAACCAACGTAATTTCGATTACAGATGGTCAGATTTTCTTAGATGGAGATTTATTTAACTCAGGGGTTCGTCCAGCGATTAACGTAGGTATTTCGGTATCTCGTGTTGGAGGTAATGCTCAGATTAAAGCAATGAAAAAAGTAGCTGGAACACTTAAATTAGATCAAGCACAATACCGTGAATTGGAAGCGTTTGCTAAGTTTGGATCCGATTTAGATGCAGCAACTTTAGGTGTAATTGAAAAAGGGAAACGTAATGTTGAAATCCTTAAACAAGCACAAAACGATCCGTTTACAGTAGAAAATCAAATTGCAATTATTTATGCAGGATCTAAAAACTTGTTAAAGAACGTACCTGTAAAAAAAGTGAAAGAATTTGAAACAGATTATATCGAATTCCTTAATGCAAAACATAGAGATACATTAAATACCTTAAAAGCAGGTAAATTAACCGATGAAGCTGTCAAGGTATTAACCGATGTTGCTAAAGATTTAGCTGCGAAGTATAATAACTAGTATTCAGTAAACAGTATTCAGTCGGCAGAAATAAACTGACTGAATACTGAGAACTGAAAACTGCACACTGAAAAAAATGGCAAATTTAAAAGAAATACGTACTAGAATAGCTTCGGTATCTTCAACGATGCAGATTACCAGTGCCATGAAAATGGTGTCTGCTGCAAAATTGAAAAAAGCGCAAGATGCAATTACAACAATGCGTCCGTATGCAGATAAACAATCTGAGTTATTACAAAATCTAAGCGCAAGTTTAGAGGGTGATGTTGGAAGTGCCTATACAGTCCAACGTGAAGTAAACAACGTATTGCTAGTGGCTATTTCTTCTAACCGTGGCTTGGCAGGAGCTTTTAACTCGAACATAGTAAAAGGTTGTACTTCTTTAATTGAAGAGAAGTATAAAACTGTGAAAGTAGATTTTATTACTTTAGGTAAGAAAGCCAACGATGTTCTTGTAAAAGAACACAATGTAATTGAAAATAATACAAAAATTTTCGATGAGTTAACTTTTGCAAATACTGCTGAAATCGCTCAAAAATTAATGGATTTATTTACCGAAGGAACGTATGATAAGATTGTTTTGATTTATAATAAATTCAAAAATGCTGCAACTCAAATATTAATGAAAGAGCAATTTTTACCAATTATTGCTAATGTATCTGAAGAAACTACAGATGCTTCAGATTATATATTTGAGCCTTCAAAAGAAAAAATTATTGAGGAGTTAATTCCGAAGAGTTTAAAAATGCAATTATTTAAAGCATTAAGAGATTCATCTGCAAGTGAACACGGAGCACGTATGACGGCAATGCACAAAGCAACCGACAACGCAACAGAATTAAGAGACGCACTTAAATTACAATACAACAAAGCAAGACAAGCATCTATTACCAGCGAAATCTTGGAGATTGTTGGTGGTGCTGAAGCATTAGCTTGATAATTTTGAAACATTTTTTATCTAAACATTCTATTTTCTACTAAAATCAAAAATAGGTTCTTATTTTTTAGTAGATAAAAAAACTAACTTTTAGAACCCATCATAAAAATATAAAAAATCAATTTGGATTTATTTCTCTATTAGTCCTACTAATTATAGGATGTTCGGGAGAGACGATACAGGAACAAACGAATCTTGCGACACACCTTCTAATTTTACTATTGTAAATTAACCAATCTAGTAAAAGTTGATTTAGGCTGGGATGAAAATGAAGATGCAACCCTCTGGGAGATTGAATATGGTATTCAAGGTTTTAATCAAGGAGAAGGAGATGTAGTAACTAGTGTCAAGTCAATCATTAATTGACGGATAAAGTCTTTTCAGTTTTATTCGAGAATTTTCAGTTGTAAACCTCCAATTTATTTTGGATTTTTTATTATTTCTATAATTTCCCCATGACTCAACTTCATCTCTGACTTTCTCAATAGTATCAATGGATCAGTCTCAAAACTTGTGGGATTTGAAAAATAATTTGGATATTTGTTTT
>CAZIMW010000019.1:0-26448 GCA_964540425.1 uncultured Flavobacterium sp. | reverse complement strand
TTAACTTAACGGTCAGAGGAACAATAACAGAGTAATATTTTATTCAATTAAAATTGTACAACAGAAACTGATCCTAATTTAAAAAGCCCTTGATTTATTAAACCAAGGGCTTTTCTGTTTAAGTTAGGTATTTATTATTGCTTTGTAATAATAAATTCTGAACGTCTGTTTTTAGCACTTTGCTCATCGGTACATTTATTTCCACATTTTACAATTGGTTTACTTTTTCCAAAGCCTTCACTTGTTAATCTGGTTTTATCTATTCCTTTAGAAATCAGATACTGTACTGTTGATTTGGAACGTCTGTCAGAAAGCCCTAAATTGTATTCATCGGTGCCTTTAGTATCTGTATGACCTTCAACTTTAACTTCTATTGTTGGGTATTTTTTCATTAATGCAACAATTTTATCCAACTCAAAAGCAGCTTGTGATTTGATATTATGTTTATCAAAATCAAAATTAATAGGATTAAGTACAATTTTATCCTCTTTAATAATATCTTCAATAGGTTTAAGTAATATCGATGTGTTTAATTGTTGTTTTTTAGTGGTATTAACAGATACGCCATTACTTTCATAACCATCTGAAAATGCTAATACTTCAAATTTATTTTCACACTCAAGTGTAAATGAAACATTACCATTAGTATCAGTTGTTTTTGTAGATAATTTGTTTTCTAAAGCATCATAAACATCTACACGGGCTCCTGAAATAGGCTTTTTTGTGTATTCGTTTACTACTTGTACGGCAACTTCAACATCGCATAATGGGGCAATTTGTTTTACTGAGTAAATATCATCGCTACCAGCTCCACCTTTTCGGTTTGAAGAAACAAATCCTTCTTCGGTTGCAGGATTAAATTTGAATGCAAAATCATCTTTTGGACTATTTACATCGGTACCAATATTTTTAGGGTTATTAAACCCACTACCATTTGCTTCAGCATAAAAAACATCAAGTTCACCAATTCCTAAGTGACCATCACTAGAGAAATAAAGCGTTCCGTTTGCATCAATAAAGGGAAATACTTCAGATCCTTCTGTATTAATATTGTCACCTAATCGTTCTGGTTCCCCAAGGTCTCCGTCTTTATTTATAGTTACTTTATAAATGTCCGACATTCCTTTACCACCTGGCATATCGCTAACAAAGTAAAGTGTGTTTCCGTCAGGGCTTAACGCTGGTTGTCCAACTGAATATTCACTACTATTAAAACTTACAGATTGAATGTCTTTCCATTCTCCATTTTCTTTAACGGCAGAGAACATATTTATTTGACTTATACCTTCTTCACTTTTTTTATATTTGCCTTTATAATAATCATTACGGTCAAAATACATTTTTTTACCATCCGCTACAATTACTAAATTTCCTTCGTGGTATTTAGTGTTTACATCGCCACTAATTAAATCGGCATTTTTTATAGTTCCACCAATAATATCAGCTTTGTAAATATCTAAATAAGGTTGTTCATCCCATCCGTATTTTTTTCTACTTGTATTTCTAGCAGAAGAGAAATAAAATGATTTGTTAACTATAGTGCCTCCAAATTCAGAAAATTCGGTGTTGATTTCTTTTAAGTTTTTTACAGTAAACTTTTTAGCGTTTTCATTGTATCTAGGAAGGTAGTTAGGATCCTTCATAAAAGCTATTGCTCTTGAATCGTTGGGGCTCATTTCAGCAAATTTTTTCATCCAAGTATTATAATCGCCGTATTTACCATTAGACTTTAATGATTGTGCGTAATTATAAACTGTTTCAGATTTAACTTTTTTCCCTTTAACAACACGTTTGTAATAGGTTTCAGCTTTTTTAGTGTCGTTAATGTTATAATAACAATTTGCTAATTGTTCGAAAACATAACGATCTCCGTCACCTTTTTTTAATAGTTTTTGATATGCTTCTGCAGCATCTGTATAAGCTAATCTTTGGTATAGCTCATCAGCCTTTTTAGTGTTCTTATTTTGTGCGGTTACCATAGCAGTACTAACTACTAAAAGTAATATGAATATGTATATTTTTTTCATTTTGAATGTGCTTTTGTTAAGAATTAGAAATATCTAGGTGAACGAAGGGCTTTTTTCTTGAAAAACACGTCCCAACTTAAAATAATTTCGTGTGATGCTCCTGCAACTGCGCTTAAATCTGATGTGATATAATCGTAAGCATATCCTATTCGAATACTCTCAGTTACTTGAAACCCGACTAATCCACTAAATGAATCATCCCATCTATAAGAAGCTCCAATTTCGAATTTTTCATAAAATAAGGCGTTTATATTTCCGTCAAATGAAATTGGCGAATCAAACGCTGCCTTAACCATCGCCGATGGTTTAAGTTTTACATTATCTGAAACTTGGAAAACATATCCTGAAGTAACAAAAAAGTGATTGGTTTCACTACCATACTTTAATGCTTCACCGCTAACGTCCTCGTCTAAATGAATAGAATTTAGAAAGTTAGGAACAGATGCTCCAAAATAAAAATTATCGTTATATAAAAACAATCCGGCTCCTACATTTGCAAATACATTATTGATATTTTCTCCAAAAAATGGATCATTTGGATCTTGCAATGCTACATCTAATAATCCAACATCGTGAAATGTAGCTCCTGCTTTTATACCTAATGCTAATTTAAATGATTCTCCTAATGGAATTGTATAAGAAAAATCTGCATTAACATTCTTCTCGCTTACAGGACCTAGTTCATCACTAATTACAGATAAACCTACACCTACTCTATCACTAATTGGGGTATGAGCGGAAAAAGTCATTGTAACTGGATTGTCTGAAATACCTGTCCATTGGTTTCTATATAAAGCGGTGATAGAAAGGCTTTCTTTAGATCCTGCATAAGCAGGATTTACCACATTCATATTGTACATGTACTGTGTGTACTGGGGGTCTTGTTGTGCATTTGCTTCTTGAAAAACAATTAGTAATCCAAGAAATATTGTTATGATATATATTTTTTTCATAGTTAACTATTTGGTAGTTAGAAAAGTGTTTTTAAATTAGTTAGCGTCTCTGTTTAGGTAAATCCATCCTGTTGGTTGTGAGCCATAAACATCATCAACACCTAATAAGTCTAATACATAAAAATAGGTTCCTGTTGGAAGTTCATCTCCATCAGTAGTTTGACCTTCCCATTCATTTATGTAATTGTTTTTCTCATAGACTATTGTGCCATATCTATTAAATATTTGAAGCCTACTAATACCAATTCTATCATTTAAGAATTCTAAATCTAAAGTGTCATTAAATCCAGGGCTACCTCCGGGAGAGATGCCTTGAGAAATTATGCAATTACTAATATCGTATGTAGAAATTTCAATCTCGCTGGTTCCTGTACACTCTCCTTTTGTTATAATAACAGAGTAGGTTTGACTTCCAGAAAAACCTTCTTCAATTGTAAAGGTAAAACTACTTCCTGTCTCAGTTTGAAGAATATCATCAATAAACCATTGGTAAGTTACACCTGTTTCTTCAGTAGAAGCAGTTAGTGTCCATTCTTCTCCAACACACGATTTAAATCCTTCTCCTAAACTTACTTCAAGATCGTCTCTAGGGCTAATATTTATAGAATCTGTAGAAGAACATACTCCAGAAATAACAGTTACACTATAAACTCCAGATTCAATAATAACAATTGTTTCTGTTGTTTCATCATCTAAAATTACACCATCAAGATTCCACTCATAAGTTGCTGATGCAGAATCTATATTTGAAGGACTTGCATCCAAAATTATAGTTTCTTCAAAACAAGTACTAAAGTCTTCACCTAAGTCTATTAATATTCCATCTTCATCTGGTGATATTATAATAGTATCTTCCGAAGGACAGTTTCCGTTAGTGACAATTACACTATAGGTTCCTGCTTGTGTTACTGTTAATGTTGGTGCTATTTCTCCAATAATTTCAGTTCCATCAAGACTCCACATATAATCTACTAATGTTGGATCTAAATTAGAAGGGCTTGCATCTAAAATTATAACATCAAAGAAGCAAGTTTGCAAATCATCCCCTAAGTCTATTACTGGAGTTTCTTCAAACAAAATGCTTACAGTTTGTATTACTGTACAGCCATCAATGGTTACTTCTACAGTATAATCTCCAGAAGTAGTTACTGTAATTGTTTGAGTATCTTCTCCTGTGTTCCATAAAAATGTTGCATCAGCAGGATTACCTCCATCAATTGCAGCTGTTATGTCATAGGATGCTTCATCACAAAATTCTTGATTATCTCCTAAGTTAACAGTAAAAGAAGCTTCAAGTGAAACAGTTACTTCGTCTGTTAATACTACAACGTCTCCATTACAGTTGGTATAGGTAATTTGTGCAGTATAGGTTTCGGTTTGAGTAGGACATACATTAATAGTAGGATCGTTACTTATAAAATCTCCATTAGAGTCTAACCATTCAAAAACATAAGTTGGTGCTCCTACAGGAGAAATACTCCAAGCTTCATCGTTAGTTGTCCAAGGTCCATCAGATGTGTTTCTTCCTGGAGGAACATACGCAATTGTTCCTTGATTGTTTTGAATTCCTAATACAGTATTTCCATTATTCCATGTTGTACAAATTGGTTTGTCTTGTATATAGATTTCAATAACATTTGAAAATTCGTAGAATACAGCCATATGAGTTGCTTCTATATTGTTACAACTAAAGTAGGGTACCTCAAAATAAGAAACTACCAATACTCTATTAGGAAATGTTCCAAGTATTTCCCAAGCTATTTCGTTTGTTGCGCTAACTGATGGGTCAATATCATGAACTGGAGTAAATACATTTACTTCAGATAATGTTGTGTTAGTGTTATTTGGTATATTTTCTGTAAAAGACCATCCATTAGACGTGTCTCCTGCATCAACCTCAAAACGAATACCTCCATTGGATCCTACTTGAAACTGAGTTTCAATGTTTTCAAAGAAACAGAAATCAAAAGGTAAATCTTCAACATCAGACCAAGCATCATCAATATTAGTATTAATAGAGTTTGCTAATCCACTAAAAGCAAAAGGAGGATCGTAAGTTATTGGGTCAACAGTATAGTTTTCAGTAAAACTTTCAAAAGTTTCTAGAAAACTTGCAGTGATATCTGTACAAGTTACTCCGCCATCACAATCCAATACAACATCTTCACCAGCATTAATAAATAGTGATCCTGGACCACCACTTAAACAACTAATTATTCCGCTTGTAACGGTGCAATTTACGTCGTTTGCGTCGTTTACAGTTATTACTACATCTGTTGTTGATGTGTAAGGACCAAAAGAAACTATTCCTATTGTTGTAACTGATTGTTGAGGACTCCCTTGGTCGTCGTTGATTAACAGTTCTGTCGCCGATCCCATATCTGAAATGTCAACGTTGATTGAAAAATCATTTCCGTTGGTACAATCGCCATTGGTAGCAAATGTCACCGTTGGGTTTAAACAAGACTGACACCAAACGTCAAAATCTAAAGGAGTAAATGCGTTAGTAGCACAACTAACAACAGAATCTGATGTAATAGTTATAGTAATAGTATTTCCAGAAGATTGGTAGTTAATACCAGCTAAATTTCCGCCAGCTCCATAAGGAGTTCCAGCATTTAAATCGGTTACACCATCGGTATCGAGTATAACAAGTTCGTCAAATCCATCTTCTACTTGTCCTGCGTTAATAAACACATTTAAAGGAAACCCGTCTGTGTTTGTAAAAATAAACTGGGTTGTGTCGTTATTAACATAGCAATAGGTCGTATTAACTGGACCCGCTTCACAATCAATTGTTACTTGACTAAAAGATATTGTTGTAAAAAACAACAAAAGTGCAAAAGGAAGAATCCTTTTGTTTCTTTTAGCCAATAAATTGAGATGATTTTGAAAAAAAGTAATTTGTTTTTTCATAAAAATTGAGGTTGTTGGTTATTATTTGTTAAATATAGTTAAATATTTTATTGCGATGCAATATAATATTTATTTAGAATCATTTTTAATATAATTATTTTTTATTTTAAAGATCTCATATACAGGAAAATGGTCGCTGTATCCGCCTAAATATTTTTCACCTACATAGGTTCTGAATGGATTACCTTTGTATTTTCCAGCATATTCCTGTAAACTTCTAGGATTATATATCTTAGATTCAACAAATTGAAGTGGATTATCGTACGATTTTAAAAAATTATTTGAAATTAATATTTGGTCAAACAAGTTCCATTCACCACGATAATTTAATGTTCCAGCTTCGTTGGTTAAAAGCAATTCCATCGGATTGTAAAAATCGGTGTTTTTAAGTTTTTGAATGCTTTCTGAAGAAGGGTTGTCATTAAAATCGCCCATTATAATTATTTTTGCTTCGGGGTCTTCTAAAACAATACGATCAATAATATCTCTGTTATTTGAAGCGGCCGCAATACGTTTGTATTCATTTTCTTTAGTGTTCGACTTTCTTGAAGGCCAATGATTTACCAATATATGAATTATAGTACCCTCCAATTCGCCCTTTACATACAAAACATCTCTTGTGTAATCACGCTCCCCATAATTACCTTTTATATAAAGAGGAAAAGCTTCTTGATGCAAAACAGTAAAATAATCTTCCCGATATAATAATGCGGTATCAATCCCTCGTTCATCGGGAGAATCAAAATGAATAAAATTATAATTTTTATTTTTCAAATACTTTGAAGCAACCAAATCTATGAGTACGGTGTTGTTTTCTACCTCAGCAACACCAATAATTACAGGAGGATGCGATATTTCGGAAACCCCTATATTTGAAATCACTTTTCCCAATTTTTTTATTTTTTTCTGGTATCGATCTTCATTCCAATTTTTTTCGGAATCTTCCGTAAAATCATCATCCATTGTATTGGGGTCGTCCTTCGTGTCAAATAAATTTTCAAGATTGTAAAAGCCGATGGTATAATAACTAATTTCTGAAGATGCAATAAAAGACATAGATGTTTATTAATTTGCTGGCAAAATACAAAAATCACAAGGAATGTCTTTTGTACCTTTGCCTAATAATTAATATTTATGATTGAAAAATCTACCATAGATTACGAAAGAACGATTCTTGTGGGTGTAATTACCCAAAAACAGAATGTAGATAAATCTACCGAATACTTAGATGAACTTGAGTTTTTAGCTTATACGGCAGGAGGTGAGGTGCTAAAACGATTTGTTCAGAAAATGGAAAGCCCTAATCCTAAAACTTTTCTTGGTTCTGGAAAAATTGAAGAAGTAAGAGAGTATGTAGAAAGTCATTCTGTAGGTTTGGTTGTGTTTGACGATGAATTAACGCCAGCTCAACAAAGAAATATTGAAAAAATATTGGAATGTAAAATCATTGATCGTACCAATTTAATACTCGATATCTTTGCACAAAGAGCACAAACAAGTTACGCCCGAACCCAAGTTGAATTAGCACAATATCAATATTTATTACCTCGATTAACAGGAATGTGGACTCACCTCGAACGGCAACGGGGTGGTATTGGAATGCGTGGTCCTGGGGAAACAGAGATTGAAACCGATAGACGTAACGTTAGAGATAGAATCGCTTTATTAAAAAAGAAGTTAGACAAAGTAGATCGTCAAATGGCAGTACAACGTGGGAATCGGGGAGCGCTAATTCGTGTAGCTTTAGTAGGTTATACCAATGTTGGAAAGTCAACATTAATGAATGTGATTAGCAAATCCGATGTATTTGCCGAAAACAAGCTTTTCGCAACATTAGACACAACGGTTCGGAAAGTGGTGATAAAAAATCTTCCTTTTTTAATGAGTGATACTGTTGGATTTATTAGAAAATTACCAACACAACTGGTAGAGTCTTTTAAAAGCACATTGGACGAAGTTCGAGAAGCAGATTTGTTGCTTCATGTGGTAGATATTTCGCATCCTTCGTTTGAAGATCATATTGCTTCCGTAGAAAAAATATTAGGAGAAATCAATGCTTCAGACAAACCATGTATAATGGTTTTTAATAAAATTGATGCTTATCAATATGAAGTAATTGAAGAAGACGATTTAATTACCGAAAGAACAAAAATTCATTATACCTTAGAAGATTGGAAACAAACTTGGATGAACAAAGAAAGTCATTTAATGGAAGGGCAAACCAATGAAGCCCTTTTTATTTCTGCTTTAAGAAAAGAAAATTTAGAAGATTTCAAAAAAACGGTTTATAATAAGGTAAAGGAATTACATATTACTCGCTTTCCTTATAATCAATTTTTATATGAAGATTACGCAGAAGAATTTCTTGAAGAAGAATGAAGAATAATTTACAAATAAAAAGGCTGTTTCAGTAATCTGAAACAGCCTTTTTATTTTGTATGAAAGTGTAATTTATAAATTTACATTTACACCCAATCCAAATACTTCTCTAATTTGAAATCCTTGAAAAGCATTATCATCATAGATTGTTTGAAAAGTTAAGTTGGTAGAAAACACATCGTTTATTTTCATTACTAAATTCATAGTATAATCAATATCTACATTTTGTGGCTTGTCTAGATAGTTAGAATATAAGTTTAAGATGTTTTCAACAGAAACATTTTTCATGATTTCTATTTTGTAATATGCCCTTACATTAAGACCAAATTCAAATAAATACGAATCGCCAGGTTTAACACCAAAAGTTTCAACAACATTGCTAGATTCGTAGAAAACATTGTCTGGGTCATCGTCATTATATGTAAATATCTCACTTGTAACAAATGTAAATCTTGCTGTTATAGGAGAAGTATTTACGTATAAATTGTCATTCTTTTTCCAAAGTAAACCAGGACCAAAACTCCAATAAGCAGGTTTGAAAAAACCAGAAGTAGGAAAATCTTCATTGTCTCGTACAACTCCTGGGGGTGCTTGATTTAAATAATCATCTTCATAAACAAATCCATCTGTAAACTGAGTTCTAAAGTTCATAAAGAAAGAAGCACTCCAGTTTTCCTTTATTTTTTTACCTAAAATAGAGTTTAACTCTAAACGATCGTCGGTTTTTCTAGTTCCATTATCTTTTGTATTTGTTGAACCATAACTCGCTAAAATTTTATTATCGAGAGTCCAGTCTCCTTTTATGTAATTGATGTCATAGTTTAAATTTACATTTCCAGCAAAGTTATTTTCACCCCCCGCTTGCCAATTTGAAAATGCAGATTGATTAATAAGCAGTGTGATTTTTCCAGATCTAGACCACCCTTCTTTTACTCCCGTGGTGTCTGCTTCTTGAGCGAAACTAATTATTGAAAATAAAAGAAAAGATACAAGTAGTAATTTTTTCATAAATTAAAATTTTATAGTTTGTTTAATATTTTGCAAATATAATTATTCAAATTAGTTATTCGATTAACAAATGATAGTTTTTTTTAACTATTTGATAACCTGTAAGTATCATCGATAAACATATTATTTTCTTTTATAAAGAGGCACCGAAGAACATGCCTCACCATACATTACACTTTTTGCAATGGGTTGAAACTTTTGGATTAATTGAATATAAGCAGTTTCAGGAATGGGTTTATTGGAGCAGCCTTTTATTATCACAGGCTTGTCTTTGTATTCTGAAAGGTCTAACTTAGCTATAATCTCTGTAAAAATTTGAGTTTCGAGTTGCGATAAATCCCCAGTAATTACTGTTTTGGTAAATGGAGTTAAATGTAAAGTTAACAACATAAATGCCCAGCCAGGAATAATAGCTTCTGAAGTGTTTGTAAGCACAACAAAACAATCTTGAAATTGTTCCCAATTATAGTTTTTTATTTGTTCTCGAAAATCTTTTTCTCTTAATAATAGGCCTTCAAATAAAAATTGTGAAATGTCCAATTCAATTCTATTTCCGGAAGGGTAAAAATCCTCTAGATCAATAGTTTTTAAACTGCTTTCGGCAACTCTATTTTTAATTTCATTGCTCATTATAGCATTCCGAGTTCTAATTTTGCTTCTTCACTCATTAAATCTTGAGACCAAGGTGGGTCGAAGGTGATTTCTACTTCTGCATCGGTAACAGCATTGATAGATTTCACTTTGTCTTCTACTTCTTTTGGCAAACTTTCTGCTACAGGACAATTGGGAGTAGTAAGGGTCATTAATATTTTTACCGCATTATCTTCATTTACGAAAACGTCGTAAATCAATCCAAGTTCGTAGACATCTACAGGTATTTCAGGGTCGTAAACGGTTTTAATTACTTTTACAATCTTTTCTCCTAATTCTTGAGTGTTTAGTTTTTCTTCTGTCGCCATCGTTTATTTATTTAATTGTGCTTGGTAGGCAAGTGCGTAAATTTTAATTTGTTTAATCATCGATACCAATCCGTTTGCACGTGTTGGTGAAAGGTGTTCTTTTAAGCCTATTTCGTCAATAAAATCCATTTTTGCCGAAAGTATAGCTTCTGGAGTTTGGTTTGAAAAAACTCGAAGTAAAATGGCAATAATTCCTTTGGTAATAATGGCATCGCTATCGGCGGTGTATTCTATTTTTCCATTTTTTAATACAGCATCTAACCAAACCTTAGATTGGCAACCGGTAATTAATCGGTCTTCAATTTTATTTTCTTCAGAAATTAAAGGCAGTGATTTTCCGAGGTCGATCATGTACTCATATTTCTGCATCCAATCGTCGAACATCGAAAATTCGTTAATTATCTCTTCTTGTATCGCTCCAATAGTCATTATTTGTCTTCTGTTATAACTTTATATGCTTTCAAACTTATAGTGCCGTCTTTGTTAATAAGGGTTAGCATATTGTCATGGTAAGCGAATATTTTAGTGTTACTAAAAGCTTTAAAAATACTATTTTCTACTTTCATTACTTGTTCTTCGCAATACATTTTAGTGGAAACAAAAGGTGAAAAAGTCACTTTATCTCCAGTTACTTCGTAGTTACCTGAAAAGCTATTGCAATCTGTTTTTCCTGAAATTAGTTTTTCGGAAGCATCTATTTCAAAAAACATATTGTATAAATTTGAAGCACCATTTACACGTCGTATTTCATATTTTCCAGAAACCATTTCGTTTGTCGTTTTTTTAGTTGAGTTTTTTGTTCCGTTGCAGGAACTTAAAGTAAAAACTAGAATTAAAGTGCTAAGTGTGATTATTTTTTTCATGTTTATTACCCGATAAAGCGGGTAGCTTTTTTTAAGACAACATCATTTTAGCTTTTTTTACCGCTTCAATAAATGTGTCAATTTCAATTTTTGTGTTATAAAATGCAAAGGAAGCCCTTACGGTTCCTGGTATTTTGTAAAAATCCATAATAGGTTGTGTACAGTGATGTCCCGTACGAACTGCTACGCCTAACTTATCAATAATAGTTCCAATATCGTAAGGATGTATGCCTTCAATATTAAAAGAAATTACTGCAGTTTTTTCTGAAGAAGTACCGTAAATTTTAAGACCTTCAATCTCCAAAAGTTTTTTAGTTGCATAAATTAGTAAGTCGTTTTCATATTCTTGAATGTTTTTAAACCCAATAGAATTTAAATAGTCTATCGCTACTCCAAAAGCAATTCCGCCAGAAATATTAGGTGTTCCTGCCTCAAATTTATGAGGTAAATCTGCGTAGGTTGTTTTCTCGAAAGTAACAATTTTTATCATTTCGCCACCACCTTGATAAGGAGGGAGCTTGTTGAGCCATTCTTCTTTTCCGTATAAAATACCAACTCCTGTTGGGCCACACATTTTATGTGCTGAGGTTACGTAAAAATCGACATCTAGCTCTTGAAAATCTACCATAAGATGCGTCGTTGCTTGAGCACCATCTATTAACACAGCGGCTCCTTTTTTGTGGGCTTTTTCAATAATTGCTTTAATAGGATTGATGGTTCCTAAAGCATTAGAAACATGATTTACAAAAACTAATTTTGTTTTTTCTGAAAGTAATTCTTCATATTCTGAAATTACTAATGTTCCTTCTTCAGACATTGGGATCACCTTTAAAACAGCGCCTGTTTTTTCACAAAGCATTTGCCAAGGCACAATATTAGAATGATGTTCTAAAGCAGAAACGATTATCTCATCACCTTCAGTTAAAAGTTTAGAAAAACCGCTAGCTACCATATTAATTCCGTGAGTGGTACCTGAAGTAAAAATGATTTCGTGTGCTTTTTCAGCATTAAAATGATGTTTAATTTTCTGCCTTGCTATCTCGTACGCATCAGTTGCTTCTTGTGAAAGAGAATGCACTCCACGATGAATATTTGCATTGTAATTGGAGTAATAGTCTATAATACTATCAATTACAATTTGTGGTTTTTGCGAGGTCGCTGCATTGTCAAAATACACCAATGGATAGCCGTTTACTTTTCGAGAAAGTATGGGGAAATCTGCTCGTATTTTTTGAACATCAAAGTCCATAACGGTATCTAAGTTATTAAATGTCGAAACCAATATTTACACCAATTTTATTGGCTATTAGTTTGTTAATACGTCTTTTTAATTCAGGAATTTTAACAGACTCTAAAACGGTATTTGCAAAAGCGTACATTAATAAAGCTTCAGATTCTTTTTTTCCAATTCCTCTAGAGCGTAAGTAAAATAGTGCATCTTTGTCAAATTGTCCAATAGTGCAACCGTGCGAACATTTTACATCGTCTGCAAAAATTTCTAATTGAGGTTTTGCGTTTACTGTTGCATTATCATCAATTAAAATATTATTGTTTTGCTGAAAGGCATTAGTTTTTTGTGCTTCTTTTTCAACTACTACTTTTCCGTTAAATATTCCTGTAGAGGAATCTGCATAAAGGCCTTTGTAATCTTGGTGGCTTTCACAATTTGGAGAAATATGCTGCACCAAAGTGTTGTGATCTACGTGTTGCTTTTTATTTAAGATAGTTACTCCTTTTAATGTAGAATCGCAATGTTCTCCGTTTTGATAAAAATTAAGATTATTACGAGTTAATTTTCCTCCAAATGAAAAGGTATGTATATTACAATTACTTTCTCGTTCTTGTTTGATAGAAGTATTGTCGATTAACGAAGCATTTTCACGGTCATTTTGGATTTTGTAATAATCTACAAAAGCTCTTTTTTCGGCAAATATTTCGGTAACCGAATTGGTAAAAACCGCATTATCTGTAAGGCTTTGATGCCGTTCAATAATTTGAACGTGTGCATTTTCTCCAACGATAATTAAATTACGAGGCTGTATCATTATTGCTGCTTCATTTCCTGTTGAAAAATTAATAATTTCGATAGGCTTATCTACTTCCTTATTTTTAGGAACATTAATGTAGGCACCTTCCTTTGCAAAAGCAGTATTTAGCGAAGTGATACTATTTTCTGAAGCAATTTTATTAAAATAAGCTTCTATAATCGCCTTGTATTTTGGCTTTGAAATCGCCGAAGAAAGCAAACACACATCTAATCCGTCGTGAGTAGTTTCAGACAGGAATGAACTGTAAACACCATCTATAAAAACAATTTTATAAGTATCAATATCGTGTAAAAAATATTCATGTACCTCTTTAAATTCGACGGCTTTTTCACTTTTAGAAAAAATGCTGTAATCTTTATTTAAAATTGGTTTTAATGAAGTGTATTTCCAATCTTCCTCTTTTTTGGTTGGAAAGCCTTTTTCTTCAAAAGTAGCAATTGCTTTATTTCTTATTTCATGAACGTGTGAGTCCTCCTCCAAGTTATCTTCGAAAGCTAGAAATGATGAAACTAATTTTTCTTTTAAATTCATGATAAAGTTTCAAGTTTATTGTTTAAGGTTTCTAGTTCGAGCTACTTGAACTTAGTTCCTTTATATTCTTTTTTATTTAAATAAGAAATAAAACTAGCAATCCGTCTGCTTAATGTTTTATACTCAATAATTAATTTGTTTAACTTCTCTTCTGTAATATAACCTGAATCAAATACTCGATATAATTGTGATCTTGATTCTCCAGCAAATCCCTTAGCAATTGATAAAAATTGCCTAAACTCTAAATTTCCATCTCTTTCAAAACCTTCCGAGATATTATCCATAACAGAACCAGAAGAACCCTTAATTTGATCCTTTAATTTGATCCTTTAATTTAAAGTCGGTTTTTAATTCTGTTGTTTTTACAATTTCAATTATCTCTTTAGAAAGCCTTCTAGCTTCTTGCCAAACTTCTAAGTCTTCAAATTCTTTAATTGTAGCCATAAAATGTTTGTTATTTACTTAACCAGAAACTATTTTAAACCAATTCCTCTTTTATCCAATCGTACCCTTTTTCTTCTAACTCGTGAGCAAGTTCTTTAGTGCCAGATTTCACTATTTTCCCGTCGATTATAACGTGTACAAAATCAGGAATTATATAATCTAGAAGCCTTTGATAATGCGTAATTAAAATAACAGCGTTGTCTTTGTTTTTAAGTTTATTAACTCCATTGGCTACTACTTTTAAAGCATCAATATCTAAGCCTGAATCGGTTTCGTCAAGAATTGCCAATTTTGGTTCAAGCATTGCCATTTGAAAAATTTCATTCCGTTTTTTTTCTCCTCCTGAAAATCCTTCGTTTAAAGAACGAGATAAAAACTTGCGATCAATCTCTAATAATTCTGCTTTTTCTTTAATCATTTTAAGCATTTCGGAAGCAGGCATATCTTTCAATCCTTTTGCTTTTCGAGTTTCATTTATCGCCGTTTTAATAAAATTAGTCACCGAAACTCCAGGGATTTCTACTGGATATTGAAACGAAAGAAACACTCCTTTATGGGCTCTTTCGTCTGGGTCAAGTTCGAGCATGTCTTCACCTTCAAAAGAAATGGATCCTTGGGTAACTTCAAAATTTTCATTTCCTGCAATTACAGAAGAAAGTGTGCTTTTTCCAGAACCATTAGGTCCCATAATTGCGTGAACTTCACCTGGGTTTACCACAAGGTTAATACCTTTTAAGATATCTTTATCTTCAACACCAGCGTGTAAATTTTTTATTTGTAACATAGTTATTCTTTCGATTCCTCTAGTTTAATATCAATTTTTGAAGGCTTATCGCCAACTATAATAATTTCGGTAATAGTTATTATTTCTGGCCAACCTTCTTGTCCTTCTGATTTTGGCGAAACGATTCCTTTTATAGCCACAGGAACCATATCGAAATCAGATTCTTTAGCTGGTTTAACTCGTTCTGCCAATTCTGTTGCCATATCGTTTAAAACGACACCGTAAATAAATTTATCTCCTTTTAATACCGCAGCATCAGCGGTGTAAATAAAATCACCTTTGTAAATAATATTGTCAGATAAAAGTTCTTTTGCTTCAGAATCTATCATTTTTTTAGAAGGCTCTTCTTCTGAATTTTTACAAGAAAACGTGATGATTGATAGTGCGATTAATAATGCAATTTTTTTCATTTTTTAGTTTATTAAGGTTATCCTACAGATCCTTCAAGGCTGATTTCTAATAATTTTTGAGCTTCAACAGCAAATTCCATTGGAAGTTTATTTAATACTTCTTTACTAAAACCATTTACAATTAAGGCGATGGCTTTTTCGGTTTCTATGCCACGCTGATTGCAATAAAACAGTTGATCTTCACCTATTTTACTTGTAGTTGCTTCGTGCTCAATATGTGCCGATTTATTTTTAACTTCAATGTAGGGAAAGGTGTGTGCACCACAATCATTTCCCATTAAAAGAGAATCACACTGAGAAAAATTACGGGCGTTGGTTGCATTTTTATGGATACGAACCAAACCACGATAACTGTTTTGTGATTTTCCAGCTGAAATACCTTTAGAGATAATAGTACTCTTGGTATTCTTCCCTATATGAATCATTTTAGTTCCTGTATCTGCTTGCTGATAGTTGTTAGTTACTGCAATAGAATAAAACTCACCAATAGAATTATCTCCTTTTAAAATACAGCTAGGATATTTCCAAGTTATGGCAGATCCAGTTTCTACTTGTGTCCAGGATATTTTTGCGTTTTTCTCACAAACACCTCTCTTAGTCACAAAGTTAAAAACACCCCCTTTTCCTTCTTTATTTCCTGGATACCAGTTTTGAACGGTGGAATATTTAATTTCTGCATCGTCCATGGCAATCAATTCTACCACTGCAGCGTGCAACTGGTTTTCATCTCTTGACGGAGCCGTACAGCCTTCCAAATAACTTACATAACTACCTTTGTCTGCAATAAGTAGCGTTCTTTCAAACTGACCTGTGCCTGCTTGATTGATTCTAAAATAAGTCGATAATTCCATAGGGCATTTTACACCTTTAGGAATGTAACAAAATGAACCATCTGTGAATACTGCGGAATTTAATGCTGCATAAAAATTGTCTGTTTTTGGAACAATTGTTCCCATATATTTTCTGACCAATTCAGGATGTTCTTGAATTGCTTCAGAAATCGGCATAAAAAGAATTCCTTTTTCTGCCAATGTTTTTTTAAATGTAGTTGCTACAGAAACAGAATCTACAACGATATCCATTGCAATATTGTTCATTTTTTTCTGTTCATCAACAGAAATTCCTAGCTTTTTATACATGGCTAAAAGGTCAGGATCGACATCATCTAATGTTTTGTTAAGATCGACAGATTTAGGAGCAGAATAGTAAGAGATTTTTTGAAAATCTGGTTTTTTGTAGGTTACATTTGCCCATTTAGGCTCTTCCATTTCTTGCCAAATACGAAAAGCATCTAAACGCCAATCCGTCATCCATTTAGGCTCTTCCTTTTTCTTTGAAATAGCCCTTACAATATCTTCATTTAAACCAACTGGAAATGTTTCAGATTCAATATCGGTATAAAATCCGTATTCGTATTCTTTATTTTGCAACTCTTTTTCTAAGTCGTCTTCTGTATATTTCGCCATAATTTTTTTTCAGATAAATTATAATGAAAAACTTTCGCCACAGCCACAGGTTCTGTTGGCATTGGGGTTGTTGAATACAAATCCTTTTCCATTAAGTCCGCCGCTATATTCTAATGTGGTTCCGATTAAGTATAAGAAACTTTTTTTGTCAACAATTAATTTTATGTCATTGTCTTTAAAAAGTTTATCTTCTTCTTTTTTTGAATTATCAAAATCCAATTCGTAGGATAAACCTGAACATCCGCCGCTTTTAACACCCACACGAACAAAGTCTTGAGTTACGTTAAAGCCACCTTCTTCCATTAATTGGGCTATTTTTGTCTTTGCTGTTTTACTTACTTTTATCATCTAATTAGATTAAATCTAAACTATGAGCAAATATATACTATTTTACATGTTTTTGATAGTAAAATAATCTTTAATAATTTATAGCGGAATTGTTTTTATTTATGGATATAAATATTTTTTAAAGAGATTTACTAATATCGTAACTAGTAGTTTAGTATCGTATTATTAATAATTTGGTAGATGAGGAAAATGTAATATCTTTGTAAGATATTTTAATAACTAATAAAATAAAAAAAACTAGCCTTTATGAAAAAAATTAAAACCAATTTTGTTTTTGCAATCTTACTACTGTTTATTAGCTCATCAGCATTTGCGCAACTAGAAATTACACCCCAAGCTGGTTATCAAATAGGGTCAAAATATAGCTATAACGGAGGTTTTATTAAATTGGCAGATTCAGAACAATTTGGAGTAACATTAAATTTAGATATTAATGACATGGGTGGGCAAGTAGAGGTTATGTATGCTTATCAAAATGCAGAGCTACGAGTACAGGATTTTTTCTTTTATCCATTTGAAACATTTATTACGGATGTTGTAGCACACCATGTTCAATTTGGGTTTATTCAAAATTTTAACGAAGATAAAGCATTGAGACCTTTTGCAGGGTTGTCTGGAGGGTTTACCATTTTTGACCCTACAGATTCGTTATTTGAAAGTAGAACCAAATTTGCATTTGGATTAACAGGTGGAGTAAAGTACTTTTTTACAGAGAGAATTGGAATAAGAATGCAAGCACAATTATTAATGCCAATAGAGTGGGGTGGAGTTTATTACACAAATGGAGGAGGAGTTGTTACTACGGGAGGAACACTTGTTCAGCTTAACTTTACAGGCGGTTTGATTTTTAGATTAGGAGAATAATTACAAATTTTAAGGAAACTGTAAAATAGGAAGGAGGGACTGACTTTATATGTACCTTTGAAAATTAGTTTAAATAAAAAATAAAAATATGAAAAAGACAATGTATTCAATGATCCTTATCGGTTTTGCATTACTAATAAGTAGTTGTTCAAGCGTTAAAGTTTTAGATGTTTGGAAAGGAGAAAACCTTGCAACAATAAAAGATAATAACATGCTGGTTGTTGCTAGAACTGACAATAAAATTGCAAGAATTGCTTTTGAAGAAGCAATTGCAAACGACTTAAGAAAAGCTGGTTATAAAGCTACTGAAAGTTATTTAAAATTTCCAGACTATAATCCAGATGAAAAACAAGATAAAGGTAAAATAAAAGCATTACTTGAAAAAGAAGGATTTAACGCAGTAGTTGTTACGGTTGTAAAAGATTATAGCGAAGCAGTTGTTACAGAAGAATCTGGTGGTTATTATGCTGGAGCTTCTTATGGAGGTTATGGAGGTCGTGGTTATTACCCCAGTTATTATGGAGGATTTTATGGTTATTATCACAACCCAATGGCATATTCATCTTATGGTAATTATGTGCCTAGTTCTACCACAACTAGAGTTTCGAAAACGTATATTTTAGAGACCTTAATTTATAACTTAGACGAGCCAAAAGACAAACAATTAGTTGCTTTAGTTACTTCTTCGTCTGTTGATCCAAGTGGTGTTATGAAAGTAGCAAAAACATATTCAAAAAAAGTTTTAAATAGCTTAAAGGAAAAATAATCTACCTTATTATTAGAAACTAAAAAGCCAAATCTTTAACAGATTTGGCTTTTTAAATTAGGTAAGTTTAAACTTTAATTAGGATCATGAAAATCTGGGTTGTTGGTAAAATCAGGTTCAGATAATGATAACAAAAAGGCTTTTAAATCTGCTTTATCAGCCTCTGTTAATTGAGCACCACCTTGTGCAATGTTTTTCATTAAAGGATCAATAGTTTCTGAATAAACCAAACCTTCGCTATAATGATTAATTACTTCATCTAAAGTTTCAAATCTTCCGTCGTGCATATATGGACCTGTATAGGCTAAATTTCGTAATGAAGGGGATTTAAACTTTCCATTGTCTAACGGATCTCCAGTAACCAAACCCAATCCTAAATCTTCAAATGAACTGTCTAAACCGTTGTTATGAAAAATATTGTCGGTCCATAATGGATTAGAATCACTTCCGTGGCAATGAAAACAATCTCCTCGATCTTCATCCATAAACACATTAAAACCATTTATTTCTGAAGCAGTTAATGCTCCATTATCTCCAAGAAGATATTGATCAAATCTTGAGTTTCCAGAAATCATTGTTCTTTCAAATTGAGCTATTGCTTTAGTAACCAATTCTTTAGTAATAGTTGTAGTTCCAAAAGCTTGTACAAATAAATCTGGGTAGTTTGAAGTGGCTTGCAAAGATGCAACTGCATTTGGCCAGGTATTATTCATTTCAATAGGGTTTTCAACAGGGTCTAAAGCTTGAGCTTCGAGACCGATTGCTCTTCCGTCCCAAAAATATTTATCTTCAAAATTCCACGCAAGATTATAAATTGGCATAGAGTTTCTGTTTCCTATAGCACCTGTAATTCCTGTACTAAATCGTTCAGGATCTACAAAAGAAAATTCGGCAAAATGACAAGAAGCACAAGCCTGTGTGCCGTCTCCAGAGAGTTTTTTCTCGTAAAAAAGTTGTCTTCCTAAGGCAATTCCTTCAATAGTTTGAGGATTGTTAGAAGGAATTAACGGAGGTAAAAGTAAGTTGCCAAATATTTCAGGAATTTCTAAATTTATAGCGGTACCGTATTCACACGAACCATCATCTTGCGTTGCCGATGTGCTGTAGTTGTTTGAATTAGGGTCTGTACAGCCTAAAATTGCCTCTGGTTCTGGGTCGTTATCTGAACTAGAGCAAGAAACAATAAATAATGATAAAATAACAATAGTTAAAGTTTTTGCTTTCATAGTACTATTGAGTTACCTCACCAAGGCTAAAAACATTTTGTCCGTTTTGGTTCATCATAATTTGGGCATTATAGTTCCCCATTAAACTAGTGCTCAATTCAGATAAATCCCAAGTATTTGGATTTTTATACCATTCGGCTATATTCATTTTTATTTCAACCACAGCATTATTAGTTATTGTAAAACCTGGTAATTCCACAGAAATAAAATTTTGTTCATATACACCATCACTTACTCTTGCAGTACCATTATGGTATGCATAAGGTTGAGAATCCCCATTGCTATCTATCCAATTTCCTTCCATTTGCATAAAGTGGTATCCACCTCCTAATTGTGATGGCCAGTTCCATGATGCGGTGTTTAAATCTAGATATTCATTGCTAATATTGTCTTGTTCATTAAAACCGTAAACAAAAGTTAAACTAGAATAAGTGCCAAGAGGAATCTCTTCACTTGTGCCAAAAAGAAGTGTATTTATATCTGAAAGATCTACTAGATTATAACCTTCAAAAGATATTGTTTCTCCATTTTCTTTATGGAGTATAATTTTTGAAATTAAATAACGTAATTTTAAAAGAGATAAAACTTCACCGTTTTCATTTGTATAATCAAGGTTTCCAAGATTTTGAGATGTTACGTTATCTCCATCCCAATTTTGAGTAAATTTAAAAGTAAGGCTTGGGTATTGGCAACTATTATCGTCTTCAGTAGTATTAGGATTGTAGTTAATTGATGTTTCGTCTGTACAGCCTAATATTGGGTCTTGTGTGGTATCATCATCATTTCCACAACTGATTATAGAAATTGTAAATAACAAAAGTAGAGCGAATTTTTTCATGGTTGTTTATTTTATTTTATATATTAAAATATCTTTTCCGCCTTTATTTATAGTTATGTCAATGTCGTTACTATCGGTGTTTCCCACGAAAACAATAGAATTGTCATCTGTTTCAACAAGGTTATTGGCAAAATCTATTTGAGACCCTCCAATGTTTTTTTCAAATTCTAAGTTTCCATCTTCATCAATAATAAATATCCAAGCATCATTAGAACCATTATTGTTTTCTACATGATTATTAGAACTCCTACTATTGCCAGCAATTGCATATTTTCCGCTTTCTAGTTGGATTATGCCTCTGGCAGAATCAAATTCTAATCCTCCATAGGTGTTTTCCCAAATAATATTTCCGTTGGAGCTACTAAATTTTACTGCCCAAACATCAGCATTTCCTAAAGGTGTTGAAACATCAAGGTCTGAACTTCGAGTATCCCCTAATATAATAAAATTTCCATCTGAAGTATTGGTAATTGAATAGGCAAATTCAGACTCAGACCCACCAAAGGATTTTTCCCATAATTTATCGCCATCCATATTTATTTTTACGACCCAAAAATCGTTAGCACCACGAGCATTTGAAATATCAAAATCTGAGCTTTCTGAAATTCCAACTAATAAAAAACCTCCATCGACAGTTTGTAAAATATCTCTACCTTGGTCAACATGTGATCCTCCAAAATATCTTCTCCATATTTTATTTCCATTGGCATCCATTTTAATTACCCAATAATCGCCTAAACTATGTTGGGTATTTCTATCTGTATTAATAGTAGGGTCAACAAAATCGTTTCCTTCGCCGTTACTTTGTCCAACGTCTAAGAATCCAATTGCAATATAACTTCCATCAGTAGTTTCAATTACTTTAAAAGCTTGGTCTTGACCTATAAACCCAAATGATTTTTCCCATTGAATATCACCGTTTGAGTTTATTTTTACAATCCAATAATCATGAAACCCAGCGTTTTCTGTCACATCGCCATCTGTACTGGCAGTGAAACCAGAAATTATATAGCCACCGTCTGATGTTTTAGAGATGCTTGAAGCTTTGTCTTGTTGGCTTCCTCCATAGGTTCTGTCCCAAAGTTTTTCGCCGTTTTCATCTAATTTTAAAAGCCAATAATCTAGGTCTGTTGTAGATTTACCGGTAATATCACCGTCCATACTTTTTGTTGAAGCCAAAACCATATAGCCACCATCATTAGATTGAACTACGGATATTGCATCTTCATCTCCTGTGCCGCCAAATGTTTTAATCCAAACCACTTCACCAAGGAAATCGGGAACAATAGGGGCGTCATCGCTTGTTCCTGTAGGATCATCACTACCACAAGAGATTAATAACAAGGAAGTAATTATAAGATAAAAAAGTCTTTTTATTGAAAACATACTAGTAATTTATAAAACATACTATTCCTTAAAAGTTAGTTTATTATTTTACTTTCAAGGAATAGAATATTTATATTATTTAATAATTAAACGTTTTGTAGTTTGATTGTTAATTTTAACAAGGTAAATACCTGCATTTAGATTTGAAATATCAATATTTTCAGAAACAGAATTCGAAAAATTTTGATTAAAAACTGATTGACCTAAAACATTATAGATAGCTACTTGATTTAAAGGTTCGTTATTAGATTTAATACTAATAGTATTATGAGCAGGATTTGGAGATATTGAAAAATCAGCAATATCAAAATCAGTGTTTGCAAGGATTTCGTTTGATTTTACCAATGTAAATCCATTATCACCAGAAATTACTATGTTTCCACTTTCAAAAAACGGATATACATTCCAAGACCCATTATAGCTTGCATTATTGTTTGGAGTATAAGTATCAAAATAACCGTCAGGATTCATGTTTCCATTATCTATATCACTGATGTCTATCACTCTTAAACCAGAAGAGTAATTAGCAAGGTATACTTTATCACCAATTATATAAAGATTATGATCTACAGAAGCAGTTTCTCCAAAATATTCCATATGTAAAGTTGGATTGTCAAGATCTGTTAAATCAAATACGACAGTTCTTGTGTTAAAACCAAAATCAAACTCATCCCCTTCATCCCCTAATAACATATATTTATGATCTTCAGTTAACCAATTTTGATGTGTATAACCTGTTGAAGGATACGTGAATGATTTTATTTGAATAGGATTGTTCTTATCAGTAACATCTACAATTTCAACATGATTTGCATTTGATCCAAAATAAATTTCACGACCTGTATAATCAGAATCCGGACCATTATAAATCACTACTTGAGCATCATGTGTGTATCCTCCTGCTGAATATCCTCCTTCTCCAATTGGACTTAAAGGGTTTTGAATATTAATAAAGTGTGGACCGCCACCATAAAGTCCACCGCCTACGCTGTACGCATAACCAGTGTCTTCGTTAATTACTATATTATGTACTCCGCCAATACCATCATAATATGCATCGTTTGTAAAAGTTTCTGGTGGGCTCGCAACAGATCGTAATCTGGTTAAATCGAAGATTTGCATTCCGTGACCTCCAGCTTCACTTACAATAAAAGCATAATTATTATATACTTTTATATCTCTCCAAATACTTGAGCTTGTTTCGGTTGGTAATTTTCCAAGATAAACTGAATTTACGGGATCAGAAATATCTATAAATGCAGTTCCGTTGTCTAAACCAATTATTGCATATTCTTTTCCGCCTTGCGGGTCGGTCCAACCCCAAGAGTCATTACCTCCACCTGCGTTCATTTGGTTTAATGAAATGTTATATTGTAAATCGTATCCATCACAAGGATATCCATCTGCATCTCCATTATTACACGGAGTTTGTGCAACAGCAAAAATTGTAGTAAAAAACGCTATTAAAGGTAAAGATTTCATTTTTATAGTTTTAGTTTTTCCCAAAAGTAAGTAAATATTAGAATTGAAATTCAATAAAAAAGTTAAATTATTATAGATTTCATAGCTGAATAAAAAAAAAACTAATAGATGTTAGTTAAAACCCTTAAATCATATAGTAAAACACATGATTCAAGGATTTTGTATAATTATATTTTCACTATCTTTTTAGTGACCTTGTTGTTTAATGTTATGAAATAAATTCCATTCGAAAAAGAAGAAATATCAAGGGTAAAACTTTCAGAAGTTATATCGCTTTCTAAAAAAATTTGTTTCCCACTAATATCAACTATTGAAATAGTAGTTAATGCTTCAAATTTCGACTCGATTGTTATTTCATTATTACTTGGATTTGGATAAATTGACAATCCGTTTGAAAATTCAAAATCTTCATTAGCTAATTCCTCTTCAACCGTTAAATCAAAAGTGCAATTTGAAGTGTTTCCTTCATCATCTACTGTTTCAAAAGTAATAGTATGAGTTCCAATAGCTAATTGTGTTCCTGAAACAGGGTTTTGAGATATGCTAAGATTTGTGGTGCAATTGTCTGTTGCTGTAACATCATTGTTTGCAATATAATCTGGAAGCGTGTAAAAGGTTTCTCCTAGGTCAACCGTTTCAGTTTGATTTACTAAACAACTTAAAACAGGACCTAAATTATCTACCACCATAATGGTTGTTGTGCAAGTATCAGTATTTCCAGACGGGTCTGTAACAGTCAAGATAACAGTATTGTTTCCAATATCTGAACAGTTAAAAGTATTATTATTTAAACTAAAAGAAATAAAACCACTATCATCTGAGGATCCTCCATCTACTAATGAAGCAGCAACAACTACTTGTCCATTTGCATCTAATTCAGCAGTATAATTTTGACAAACAGCAACAGGGTCTGTAGAGTCTGGTGCAGAGGATTTAACTAAAAAGAATCCACCACTAATATCACTAATTACAATATTTCCGCTTCCAAAGAAAGGATATACATTCCAGGCACCGTCAAAATTAGCACTGTTATTTGAAGGAGCTGTGTCAAAAAATCCGACTTCACTCATATTGCTATTTCCTAAATCTGTAGCGTCTAAAACTCGCAATCCCGCCTTGTAATTTGCCATATAGTATTTTCCGCTTTTAGTGTAGCCGTTATGGTCAATTGCTGGAGTTTCTCCAAAGTGTTCAAAATGAAAAGAAGGATTATCTAAATCGCTTACGTCAAGGATAATTGTTCTTGTGTTAAATCCAATGTTTAACTCGTCAAATTCATCGCCAACAATAAAATAGTTACGATCTTCTGATAGCCATCCTTGATGTGTATAGCCATCGTTTGAATATGAAACATTAGCAATTAATTGTGGGTTGTTTTTATCGGTAACATTAACAATTACAACTTCGTTTTCGTTAGCTCCAAAATAAATTTCTTGTCCGGTATAATCTGAATCTGGTCCATCATAAACAATAATTTGCGAATCGTGAGTGTAAAAACTACCAGAGTATCCGCCAGCAGCAACTGGATTTAATGGATCTTGAATGTTTACAAAATGTGCGCCACCAGAATAAGTGTTGTCGCCATTACTATACGCATAACCAGTGTCTTCGTTAATTACAATGTTATGAGAACTTCCAAAACCGCTATAATGTGCGTCTTCTGTAAATGTTTCGGGAGGGCTTATAACATCTCTCAATCTTGTTAGATCAAACACTTGCATTCCATGTCCGCTAGCTTCACTTACCACAAACGCATAATTATTATACACTTTAACGTCTCTCCAAGAACTTGAAGAAGTATGAGTTGGGAGTTTTCCTAAATAAATAGGGTTTATAGGGTCTGAAATGTCAATAAATGCAGTTCCGTTATTTAATCCCATTAGGGCGTATTCTTTTCCATCTTGAGGATCGGTCCAACCCCAGGAATCATTCCCAGAACTAGCGTTCAAGTCGTTTAAAGATAAATGTGATTGTAAATCATACCCACTACAAGGGTAGGGACCTGCCATTCCACTGTCACAAGGTGTTTGGGCAGTTACAATCGTAAAGCTTGCAACTAAAAAGGGGAGTAATAGTTTTTTCATTCTTATTGGTATTAGATTTATTGTTAGGTTAATGAGTTTGGAACGTAAAAAACAATAAAAAATTATAAAAATATTTTATTAACGAAGGGTCTAATTTTAAGATTAAAAAAATATTTCGCAATTTAAAACATCTTATTTCTTTTTTACCCTAATTTATTAAGTTGAAATCATTAAACCGTAAGTTCAAATTATACAGGGCAAACTCATACTTTTTTAATTAATTTTTCGCAATAAATAACTGATTAATAGTTGGTTATAAATTATACTGATAATCAATAACTTAACTCGATAGATAAACAGAATAAATTAATAAGTATTTTTAACCAGTAGAAGAACCAAGAAGCCATATAAACCAACTTCATAATTTAATTGACATTTTCCTTATCGGTATAATTGCAGTTATTTGTGGTGCAGAACTGCGAAGCACATCACGATTTCCAAAAATAAAATAAAGGAATGAGTAAATTACAGCAATACCAGAATTACTAAATATTCTTAATATTGCAGGAAACACCATTACTATTGATGCTATGGGAAAACTCATAAAGAAATTCAGTATAAAATAAAGAAGACCAAGAAAAAATCTAAATTATGAAACCCCTAAAAATATAGGCTCTAGTTTAAAACTGCGTTGAAATTAATTTTTGATACCTCAATTCAATATTT
>CAZIMW010000018.1:0-26862 GCA_964540425.1 uncultured Flavobacterium sp. | reverse complement strand
GTACTTCCCATAATGATTCCTACTTTACTCATAACACTGCCCGCGAAGGCGGGTATCTTTTAATTAATACTAAATAGTTAAAATTATTCCTTTTATTTAACTACCGAGTTTTTCTCGGGTGTTGCTTATTTACTTATAACTTCAATAGTTCGTTTTACCTCTTCCGCAATTTTATGTGCTGCTTTAATATCTGTATTTACAATAGTTACGTGTCCCATTTTACGGAAAGGTCTGGTTTTCTTTTTTCCGTAAATATGTGGTGTTACGCCTTCCAAAGATAGAA
Source organism: uncultured Flavobacterium sp. (assembly GCA_964540425.1). GTDB lineage: Bacteria > Bacteroidota > Bacteroidia > Flavobacteriales > Flavobacteriaceae > Marifrigoribacter. The sequence goes on along the minus strand of CAZIMW010000018.1, from coordinate 26,579 downwards.
TTTTTTCTATGTTTTTATAAACTACATCTCCTGTGTGATTTTCGGCTCCCACCAAATTTACCATGATAGCTGCGAGTTTGCTTTTTGTATCGCCTAAAGGTAGATTTAAAATCGCTCGTAAATGTTGTTCAAATTGATTGGTAACACTTCCTTCAATGCTATAATGCCCACTGTTATGAGGTCTTGGTGCAACTTCGTTCACAATGATTTCGTCGTTTTCAGTCTGAAATAATTCTACCGCCAATAAGCCAACATGCTGAAATGCTTCCGATACTTTTACTGCAATAGCTCTCGCTTTTTCTGAAACTTCTTCACAAATACGAGCGGGACAAATTACATATTCTACTTGATTGGCTTCTGGATGAAACTCCATTTCGACCACCGGATAGGTTTTGATTTCTCCTTTTGGATTTCGGGCTACAATTACCGCCAACTCATTTTTAAAATTAATGAGTTCTTCTGAAATACATGGAGTATCGGGAAGCGAATTTAAGTCGTCATTATCCCGAATCATCTTTACACCCATACCATCGTAACCACCGGTACTTTGCTTCCAAACAAAAGGAAATTGTTGTTTTTTATTTAAAATTGCTTCGATTAATTTTTGTTTGGTTTCATAAACTTGAAAGGGCGAAGTCGGAATGTTATGCTCCTTATAAAATTGTTTTTGAATCGCCTTGTTATTTATATTTCGCAATGTTTCAGGAGAAGGATATACGGTAATGCCTTCTGAAACTAATTTTTTTAAGGCTTCAATATTAACGTGTTCAATTTCAAAAGTAAGGACATCTACCTTTTTTCCGAAGTTATAAACAGTATCGAAATCCATTAAATTCCCAACTTCAAATTTATCGCAAGCAATCTTGCAAGGTGCTTCAACACTAGGATCTAAAACAAAAGTTTTAATATCGAACTTTCGGGTTTCGTATAAAAGCATCTTTCCTAATTGTCCTCCGCCGAGGATGCCTAATGTGAAATTTGAAGAGAAATAAGAAGTCATATTTTTTTTATTAACTGCAAAAATAAATCATTCTAATCAGATTGAGAAGTTTACAAGAAATAATAAGTAAATCCGTATCTTTGCACCTTTAATTTCCTAAGCAAAAAGCGATGGTATATTTTCAATAAAAAAGTATATTAAAATGATTCAATTACATGATTTGTTTTTCGAAGAATTTATTTCAGTAACACAAATAAACCAAGCGGTTAACGGAGTTGCAGTGAAAATAAACGATGATTACAAAGATAAAAAACCTGTTTTTCTAATTGTGTTGAATGGTGCTTTTTTCTTCGCTTCAGATATTATTAGAAAGTTTGATGGCAATTGCGAAATGAGTTTTATTAAAGTGGCTTCCTATGAAGGAACTCAATCTACCGGAAATGTTTCGACTGTAATGGGAGTGGAGCCTTCATTAAAAGGTCGTGATGTGATTATCGTGGAAGATATTGTAGATTCTGGAATTACTATTGAAGCGATTATTGAAATTCTTAAACAAGAAGAAGTAGCAAGTTATAAAATAGCAACAATGTTTTTTAAACCACATGCTTTTACAAAATTTTACGATATAGATTATGTAGGAATGGAAATTGAAAATGATTTTATTGTTGGTTACGGATTGGATTATGACGGATTAGGAAGAAATTTAAGTGCAATATATAAGTTAAAACCCCAAACTATGAAAAACATTGTTTTATTTGGTCCTCCTGGTGCTGGAAAAGGAACGCAAGCAGATCTGTTAAAAGAAAAATACAATTTAGTGCATATTTCTACAGGAGATGTTTTTAGATACAATATTAAAAATGAAACTGAATTGGGATTGTTAGCCAAATCTTTTATGGATAAAGGCGATTTGGTTCCTGATGAATTGACTATTGATATGCTAACGGCAGAAGTAGATAAAAATAAAGATGCTAATGGGTTTATATTTGATGGTTTCCCAAGAACCGATTTGCAAGCAATAGCCTTGGACGAATTTTTAGCCGAAAAAGGAGAAGGAATTAATGGAATGGTAGCTTTGGAAGTAGCTGAAGATTTACTCGTAGCAAGATTGTTGAAAAGAGGAGAAACTAGTGGAAGACCAGACGATCAAGACGAAAGTAAAATTAGAAATCGGTTTAACGAATACGAAACAAAAACAGCTGTTTTAAAAGAGTATTACCAAGCTCAAAATAAATATTTTGGAGTAGATGGTGTAGGTAGTATTGAAGAGATTAACAAGCGTTTGTGTGTGGTTATTGATAATCTTTAAATTCCTGCGAAGGCAGGAATCTCTTTTAAACATTTAGGTGAGTTCGACAGATTCCGTGTCAAGCACGGAATGACAATTAGTTTCAAAAGATTCCGAAACAAGTTCGGAATGACAAATTTAAGATCCCTGCCTACGCAGGGAATAATAAGATCCCTGCATTCGCAGGGAATGTAGATATGACTGAAGGAAACTTTGTAGATTACGTAAAAATGCACCTTACTTCTGGAAAAGGAGGACAAGGAAGTGCACATTTACGACGTGAAAAATACATTCCAAAGGGAGGACCCGATGGAGGTGATGGTGGTCGTGGAGGTCATATTATTTTAAGAGCAAATAGAAACCTTTGGACACTATATCATTTAAAATTTAGACGTCACTTTAGAGCTGGTCACGGCGGAGCAGGAAGTAAACAAACCAGTACTGGCGCTGATGGTGATGATGTGTATATTGAAGTGCCGTTGGGAACCGTTGTAAGGGATACCGAAACTCAAAATATTATCCTTGAAATTACGGAAGAAGGGCAAGAAGTAATCATCGCAAAAGGTGGAAAAGGTGGATTAGGAAATAACCATTTTAAAAGTTCAACCAATCAAACACCTCGTTACGCACAACCAGGGCTTGATGGCGTTGAGGCAGATATTACTTTAGAATTAAAAGTATTAGCAGATGTTGGATTAGTTGGTTTTCCGAATGCAGGAAAATCTACCTTGCTTTCTGTAGTTACAGCTGCAAAACCAAAAATTGCTAACTATGAGTTTACAACATTAAAGCCCAATTTAGGAATTGTAGATTATAGAGACGGTCAAACTTTTGTAATGGCAGATATTCCTGGAATTATTGAAGGAGCTGCTGAAGGAAAAGGATTAGGTCATTACTTTTTACGTCATATTGAACGTAACTCTACTTTGTTATTTTTAATTCCTGCCGATGCAGATGATATTAAAAAGCAATACGATATTCTACTAGATGAGCTTCGTCGTTACAATCCAGAGATGTTGGACAAAGATCGATTGGTCGCTATTTCGAAATCCGATATGTTGGACGATGAATTAAAAGCTGAAATGAAAGCTGAATTGGATGTAGATTTTAAAGATATTCCTTATTTGTTTTTCTCATCGGTTGCACAACAAGGGTTGATGGAACTTAAAGATAAGCTTTGGGAGATGTTGAATGATTAAGCGTTAATAAAGAAATCCGAAAAGCCATAATGGAATTTTATTTTTATAACCAATTTCTATTTTATCAGCAGCAATAAAGGAATTTTTTAAACCTGCAATTTGTTTTTGATTTTTGATTTGCCTCCAATTTCAAAAAGGAACTGTTCGTCAATTAAAAAATCTCCTTTTTTAGGATAGGTAATTGAGTGATTTGCTTGTAACTGATTTAAGAAAAATGTTTCCCGTAAGTTACCAGTATTTGGATTGTTAATGTTTTTTAATGCGTAAGATAGGTTCGTATTCTCCAAAAATAATTTATCAGGTTTTTGTAACAAACTTATTCCGTGAGAATTCGCATAAATTTTATTTAATAACTTAGAATCTGCAAGATTATTTAAGTATTCTACCAAAGTGTTTCTTGTAACTCCAATTCGCTCCGCCAATTTACTTATGTTTGGTTTAAACGGAACAGATTGCGATATAACATATAATAATTGTTTGATTTTTGAAATTTTACTTGGGTCGATTCCTCTTAAAATAGGAAGCTCAATTTCGATAACCATATTAATTATAGCCTGTATTTTTTTATAATATAATGCTTCATTTTCTTTAAAAAACGGATAATATCCATAAGCAATGTATTGATTAAAATACTTTAGTGGTTTTATTTCTTTTAAAATATCTTCTGCAATAGTTACGTGGTTTTTTGTGATGTTTTCTAAGCTATATGTTTTAAAAGTAGTGTCTAAAGTAAAATTTAAATACTCTCTAAATGACAACCCTTGCATAAAATAAACTACTGCTCTTCTACTTAAGTCGGCTTTTGAGTTAATTATTTCTAAAAGAGAAGATGCTGTAAAAGTTACTTTTAAATTTTTATGTAAATCATAAATGTTTTTTAATTCCACCGACCAATTTGGGTATTTATGTACTTCGTCTAAAAATAGATGTTCTCCTCCATTTGCAACAAATTCCTTTACCATATTCACCAACTTATTATCAGAAAAATAAATATTATCTAAGCTTACAAATAAGGCTTTATCAGACATTTGATAAGTTTCCTTAATATATTGTAGAATCATGGTTGTTTTGCCGACACCTCTAAAACCTTGTATTCCTAATAGCCGTTCATTCCAAGGAAGCTCGTCGATTAAATGCCTTTTAAATTCTAAGCTTGTTGCTTTTATATAGATCCTATGTTCTTCAATTATTTGTTCCAAATCTTTTTTATTTCTCACAAAGATACAAAATGCTTAATAGATAAAGCAAAAAAAATACAAAAATGCTCAATACATAAAGCAAAAAATAAATTATAAGTAGTTTCCTTTTTTATATCTTCACAAAAAAAAATAATGAAATATTTCCTACTGGTTGCCACAGTAATATTAATTTCCTGTGGAGCAACCGTCAATTACGATTACGACACACAAACCGATTTTTCTGCATATAAAACCTATAATTTTTATCCTAATATAAGTTCTAATTTAAGTGAGTTGGATAATGCTAGGGTTATAAAATCTGCCGATAGTATCTTGCAGTTAAGAGGTTTTGTGAAAAGTGAAACCCCTGATTTTTTAATTAACTTTTTTGTAAGTGAGTTTATCTCCCAATCTAGTACGACCATTGGTTTTGGAGTTGGCGGTGGTGGTCATAACGGAGGCGTTGGTGTAAGTGGTGGAGTACCAGTTGGAGGAAATGAAATTAATCAACAATTAACTTTTGATTTTATAGACGAAAAGACTGATAATTTGATTTGGAAAGCCGAAGGGAACGATGTTTTAAAAGTAAAAACAAATTCAGTTCAAAAAGATGCATATTACTTTAGTTTGATAAGTAAGATGTTAAGTGGGTATCCTCCTAAGAAAAAATAAAACAGCATTTTTAAGAAAGTAAAGCTTTGTTTTTCGTCAAAATAGTATGATAAAATACCTTTTCATAATACTTTTTCCTTTTTTAAGTTTCGGACAAATAGTCTTTTCTGAAGCCGATTCTTTGTTTCAGAATAAAGAGTATTTGAAAGCTGAAAACACGTTGGTTTCAATTTTAAAAGAAAGCCCTAATAATAAAAAATCACTCCAACTTTTAGGAGAAACCTATGCTGCTCAAAAAAAATGGGATGAAGCAGTATTTGTTTTTCAGAAATTAGTTGAGTTAGAGCCCAAAAATCCAGAATATCATTATAAATATGGTAATGCAATAGGAATGCAGGCATTTAGAAACAATGCGATAGCTGCGTTTTTTATGATAGATGATGTTAGCGATGAGTTTTTAACAACCATTGAATTAGATAAAAATCATATTGATGCTCATTGGGCATTGGTGGTGTTTTATACCGAATTACCTGGGATAATAGGAGGGAGTTATAAGAAAGCATTTAATTACTCCAACGAATTAAAAACAATCTCATTAGTCGATTATTATTTGTCTAAAGGCTATATCTATGACCATAAAGAGGAAACAAAACTAGCTGAAATAAATTACTTAAAAGCTGTAGAAATTGGTGGGTCTTTTACTTGTTTTCAGAAATTAAGTGATTTATATGAAACGGAAGGAGAATACCAAAAAGCAATTGCCACCATTGAAAAAGCAAGTAATAAACTTCAAATAAATTCCCTCAACTATCAATTAGGAAAAGTATCTGCTGCCTATAATTTGGAATTGGAAAAAGGAGAAAATAGTTTACTTAAATATATAGACAACTACAAACCCGAAGATGGAATACTTTTAGAGTGGCCCTATTATAGATTAGCACAAATTTACCGTCATAAAAACGATAAAGCTTCCGCTTTAAAATGGATTGAGAAATCACTTAATTTTCAACCCGATTTTGAACCAGCTCAAAAAGAAAAAGAGTTGATTTTTAAAATGTAGTTTTGTCTTTTTATAATCAAGAGATTGCTTCGTGCCTCGCAAAGACTTGTAGTTTATGTATTTAGTTAACGTAGTGATTGTTAAGTCTTCACGAACGAAGTGAAGTGACCTCATGATATTTAGAACAAAGTTTAATAAGATTGCTTCGTTGTGTCTCCTTGCGATGAACTGTACTTAAATCCTAATTTAATTTAACTTCAATTTCTTTGTGAAACTTTGTGAATTCTTTGTGGAACTCTGTGAAATAACTATAAAATAATAAAACGATTTTCTATAACTTGAATAAGTATTAAAACCTTCAATTTTGTATATTTACATCATCTATTAATCTTAAGATACCCGCCTTTGCGGGCAATATTATGAACATACATTTTATAGCCATTGGCGGAGCAGCAATGCATAATTTAGCATTAGCACTTCACTTAAAAGGAGACACGATAACTGGAAGCGATGATGAAATTTTCGACCCTTCAAAAAGCAGACTAGCAGCCAGAGGAATATTACCTGAATCATTTGGTTGGTTTTCTGAAAAAATCACTAATAACCTCGATGCCATTGTTTTAGGAATGCATGCGAAAGAAGATAATCCAGAATTGTTGAAAGCACAAGAATTAGGTTTAAAAATTTATTCTTATCCCGAATTTCTATATGAACAATCCAAACATAAAACCCGTGTGGTCATTGGTGGAAGTCACGGAAAAACAACCATTACCTCGATGATTCTTCACGTAATGCATTATCATAATCGCGATGTAGATTATATGGTAGGAGCACAATTAGAAGGTTTTGACGTGATGGTAAAACTCACCGATGATAATGATTTTATTGTTTTGGAAGGCGATGAATATTTAAGTTCACCCATAGATCGCCGTCCAAAATTTCATTTATACAAACCCAATATTGCATTGATTAGCGGAATTGCTTGGGATCATATTAATGTGTTTCCAACCTACGAAGGCTACGTAGATCAATTTCGGATTTTTGTAGATTCAATTGTCGAGGGTGGAAGTATTACTTATAATGAAGAAGATGAAGAAGTAAAAGAAATTGTGGAAGCTTCGGAAAATACCATTAGAAAATTTCCGTATAAAACACCAAATTATACTGTTGAAAACGGGACTACTTTGTTAGAAACCGAAGAAGGTTCTATGCCTATCGAGATATTCGGAAAACATAACCTAAATAATCTAGCAGGAGCCAAATGGATATGTCAACATATGGGAATTGATGAAAATGATTTTTATGAAGCGATTTCCACCTTTCAAGGAGCCAGCAAACGATTAGAAAAAATTGCTGAAACCGAAACATCTATCGCTTATAAAGATTTTGCACATTCCCCTTCAAAGGTTTTGGCAACGACACAAGCTTTAAAAAACCAATACCCCAACAGAAAATTAATTGCTTGTTTAGAGCTACATACCTATAGTAGTTTAAATCCAGAATTTCTTAGTGAGTATAAAGGAGCATTAGATACAGCAGATGTGGCAGTGGTTTTTTACTCACCACACGCAGTTGAGATTAAAAAGTTAGAAGCAATTTCGAGTCAGCAAATTGCAGATGCTTTTCAGAGGGATGATTTGATTATTTATACCAACCCTGAAGAATTTAAAACCTTTTTATTTTCTCAGGAATTTAATAATACTTCATTATTGTTAATGAGCAGCGGTAATTACGGAGGCTTGGATTTTGATGAGGTGAAAAAAATGATTTAGTAGAAACCTCACAGGTTTTTAAAACCTGTGAGGTTCAGAATTTATGCATTTCATTAATAAATCCAGTGTTATTCTCATTGGATTTTTTTATGAGTTCCTGTTTTGCATTCTCTTGATCTTGCTCGCATTTGTCCTGTGAAAGTTTAAATTTTCCTTCCCAGTTAATGATTTTAATCGAAAGAATTCCCCGAGGCTCTGCCTCGGTGGTCAAAAAGGAAAGTTTGAAAACCTGAGGTTTTCATCAAACTAAAAATAAAATTTTTTCCGCTTGATACCTCTATGGCTCTGCCTCGAGGTAGTTCATTCTCAAAAGCGTGAATATAATTAATAGCTTTCTCCATTTTTGGGTTGCCCAATTTTAATATATAATTGTGTTCCGGTTTCTCTAGAAAAGTAGCCATTTCAACCAAAGTTTGTTTTGCTTTTTCAGGATGAGTTACGGCAGTTACTTTTCCGGTGATGTGAACGATGATATAGTTCCAAGTTGGTAGTTGTTCGGTGGTGTAAACACTTGGCGAAATATAACAATCAGGTCCTTTAAAAACCAAAGTAACTTCCTTATTGCCTTTTAAAGATTCAGCTTGAGGATTGAACTTGTCAATATGACCCACTAATTTTCCAGTCTCTTCGTTAAAAATCACAGGAATATGTGAAATAAGTGGTTTGCCATCAATAACTGAAATTAAACTAGCCAAAGGATACTGCTTAATAGCAGTAATCATTTTTTGTTGGTCTTGAATCTGGTGATGGTTAGGAGGATACAATACGTTTTAGTTTTTAATTGGGTGATGATTAAATATGAATAGCACATTTTTTTCAGATTAAAGATAACATGATTATCTTTATAGCCTCCCCTTAAATTAACATCTAAGAATTTGAAAGAAATAAAACCATCTTTCTCTATTAAAAATTGGAGCGAAGACGATCGTCCTAGAGAAAAATTACTTCAGAAAGGAAAAAATATAGTAAGCAATGCAGAATTAATAGCCATATTAATTGGCTCTGGAAACAGAGATGAAAGTGCTGTGGCATTAAGTAAACGGATTTTAAACTCGGTTGAAGACAATTTGAATGAGTTAGGAAAGTTATCTATAAGCGATTTAACAAAGTTTAAAGGAATAGGCGAAGCTAAAGCAGTGAGTATAGTTGCAGCACTAGAATTAGGAAGAAGACGAAGGGGAGAAGATGCTTTGGAAAGAAAAAAAATCACCTCAAGTTCTTCTGTATTTGAGATAATGCAACCTATAATTGGTGAATTACCTCACGAAGAATTTTGGATTGTTTATTTGAATAATTCTAACAAAGTATTGCAAAAATCACAATTAAGTAAAGGCGGAATTACAGGAACTTTGGTAGATGTTCGTTTGGTTTTAAAAACAGCTTTGCAATTGGGAGCCGTTGGATTGATATTAACACACAACCATCCGTCGGGAACTTTAAAGCCAAGTCAGGCAGATAAAAACATTACACAAAAATTAAAAACTGCTAGCAAAAGTTTAGATATAAAAGTATTGGATCATGTAATTATTACTGAAAAAGCGTATTTTAGCTTTGCTGACGAAAACCTACTTTAATACGAATGAACTTATTAATTTATTCCCAAAAAATCACCCCTCGAATTACGTATGTATTCAAACATATTTGTACTCGAATTTTAGGGATTGAAATTGGATTTACCTCACAGATTGAGGAATTTATTGCCTATTCTGGTGCTAAATTATCTTATGGAAAAAAACCGATGGGCAACGAGTTTTTTGTTCAGAGTTATGGTTTGTTAAATCATCAAGGGTTTGATGATATTGAAATAACAGTGAAAGAATGGGAGGAAACCAAATGTTTTTTTTCTGCCGGAATAGTAAGTAAATTACCTTTCGATATTTTTTCGGCAAGTTTCTATCTTCTAAGTAGATACGAGGAGTATTTACCCCACGTAAAAGATGAAAAAGGACGTTTTTTAGCTACAGAGAGCATTGCGTTTAAAAATGATTTTTTACAAAAACCAGTAGTCGATATTTGGGCGTATAAATTTAAAAATATTTTAGCAAATGCTTTTCCTCAGCTAGTTTTTTTATCGAGAAAAATCACATATCACACCATCATTAATGCAAGTCAGCCTTTTGTTTATAGGAATAAAGGTTTTTTACGGTCTTTGTCTGGAATAATAAAAGACCTTTCAAAATTAAAATTTAAAGCAGTGTTTTGCCGTTTTGGTTCTTTATTAGGATTTAAAGCAGATCCCTATTCAACTTTTGATTGGTTGATAAATTTATTAAAAAGTAAGAAGTTTAAAATTACGATATTTTTTATTATTGGTGAGTCGGTAAATTTTGAAGAAGGAATGAACTCGAATCGAAATGCCTTTAAATTATTAGTGAAAAATATTGCAGATTATATGCAAGTTGGAATTTTATTTTCAAAGAAATACTTATTAGAAGTTAATGAATTAAAATTAGAAAAAGAAAAGATAGAAGCAATTACCTATCGTAGTTTAATTAGTTCTATGAATGAAGAATATTTAGTGAACCTGCCAGATAATTATAGAAATTTAATTGAATTAGAAATAGAAAAAGATTTCACCATGGTTTTTGAAAATGAAATTGGTTTTAGAGCAAGTACTTGCACTCCTTTTTTGTTTTACGATTTAGATTATGAAATTGTAACGCCATTATTAATACAGCCTATTTCCTTAACTACAAAAAGTTTGAAGAATATTTCTGTTTCAGAAAGAAACGAAGCTGTAATTAAAATAGAAAGATCGGTAAAACAAGTAAACGGAATGTTTTATATGATTTTTAATAACAACGATTTTATGGAAATTAATAATGAATCAAATTGGAAATCAGTTTTACTAAATCTAACAGATAATGAATAAAGTTTTGGAAATAACAGATGTTTTTTTCGATTTGGATCATACACTTTGGGATTTTGACAAAAACTCTGGGCTTGCTTTTGAAAGGGTGTTTAAAAAACATAAAATTGCAATTGCAATCAATGGTTTTCTTAAAGTTTATGAACCAATAAACCTAGAATATTGGAAACTTTTTAGAAATGAAAAAATAGGTAAACAAGACTTAAGAAGAGGGCGATTAAAAGATGCTTTTAAAGAATTTAATATGGAATTTTCTATACGAACTATTGATGAAATAGCAGATTCGTATATAGAGGAACTCCCCGTTGATAACCACCTGTTTGATGGTGCATTTGAGCTACTCGATTATTTATCTAAAAAATATTCACTTCATATAATAACCAATGGATTTAAAGAGGTGCAGTATAAAAAGATTAAAAATAGTGGAATTAAAAAGTATTTTAAAACTATTACCACTTCCGAAGAAATTGGGGTGAAAAAGCCAAATCCTATTATATTTAAAAGAGCATTAGAAAAGGCGAATGCTTTAGCCGAGAAAAGTATAATGATTGGAGATTCTTTTGAAGCGGATATTTTAGGTGCTAAAAATATTGGATTACAAACCCTATTTTATAATTATAGAAATGAGCAAATTCCAAAAACCAACATTTCGGTAGGTTGCCTTCTTGAAATTAAAAATTATTTATAAAGATAATATAGGCAACACAACTACGTTAATTATTAAATTGGCTCTATGTCGTTTGTAATGGGTAATTATAAAACGCTACAATTGTTTTAAGTTTCAAATTTAAATATTCGATTAATTTTAAAAATAAAAGGGAGTTTATACATACTATTATTTCCATACTTATAATGGAGTTAATCCTTATAAACACAAGTGATTTAGTACAGAATGTTGAAGAAATATTATTAATTAAAACAGTATAAATTCTATTTTTTTTTTATCTTTAAAATGAATCGTTTTTTTGATAATTAACTATAGTAATTAATGTATCATTCACTATAAACGGCATAGAGCCATTAAATTACTTAAATCTATGAAAAAGAAGTTTCCCCTGACTCTTATATTGATTACTGTTGTCTTATTTTTTTCAGCTTGTATAAAAGATACTGACTTTAATCAGACCGATGCTATTGAAATTACTCCAATACTCGAACTTGACTTTTTGTTTTCAAATATTACTTCACAGACTTTTTCTGATATAGGTATTAATAATTTAGTGCTTTCAGATACTACAGAATTTTCTTTTTTAAACGATGAGTTTATCGTAGATAACTTAGAAAGAGCCGAATTTTATTTTAAGAATACAAACAGTATGCCTGTTAATTTCGAAATGAAATTCCAATTTTTAGATGAAAATAACGAAGAACATTATCTAATTTCAATACCAATTATTTCGGGAGAATTAAATAATCCTGTAATTTCAGAACACATAGAGAATATTGAAACAGATGGTATTATTAGTTTAACTATGGCAAATAAAGTTGTTTTAAGTATTGAAGCTTCGTCAATTGTAGATAATATTGAAGGGTCACTAAAATTACAATCTAAAACAACTTATTATTTAAAAATTATTCAATGAAATATCTTTTAATATGTTTTAGCATGTTTTTGGGTTTTTCTATGATTTCTCAAAACAAGGAAGTTCTTTATGGTCTAGAAGAAGTTCCGCAATCTATGTTATTAAATCCAGGCGCCAGAATTGATTATTCAAAGCACATTGGGATTCCTTTTTTATCTCAAATTCATGTAAATGGAGGGGCTTCAGGAGTTTCAGTTTATGATATTTTTCAAGAATCGGATACAAATATTAATGATCGGATTCGAAGTAAGATATTTGAATTAAAAAACACTGATTTTTTTACGGCAACTCAACAAATTGATGTGTTAAATTTTGGTTGGAAAAGTAAAAAAGACATTTATTTTTCGGGCGGGGTTTATCAAGAATTAGATTTTATCCTATATTTTCCAAGAGACCTAGCAATTTTAGCTTGGGAGGGGAATGCAAATTATATTGATAAAGAGTTTGATTTGGGCGAGATAAGCACAACAGGAGACTTATTAATGGTCTATCATTTTGGAGTAAATAAAAAAATAAATAATAAGTTTACTTTAGGGGTTCGAGGAAAAATTTATTCAAGCATGCTTAGTTTTCGAAGTGTAAATAATAGAGGCAGCTTCGTTACTAGAATTAGTGAAACCGATAACAATATTTATGAACACATAGTTAGTAATGCAGATCTTAGGGTTAATACTTCTGGAATTGCTTCGTTAAGGGATTTGGATGGTGGTTCGCAAGTAATGAGTACGATTTTAGGAAGGGCATTTTTTGGAGGAAATTTAGGTGTAGGGATAGATGTAGGAACTACCTACGAAATTAATGAACAATGGACTGCGAGTGCGAGTGTATTAGATGTTGGAGCTATATTCCATAAAAAAGATGTGGAAAGTTATAAGGTAACTGGAGAATATACAATGGACGGTATTGAACTATTGTTTCCTCCATTAGGGAATGGCGAAACTACAGCTCCATATTATGATGACCTAGTTGATGAAGTTGAAAATGAATTCCCTATAGACACAATTACAAATTCCTATACCCAAATGCGGCCTGTAAAAATGTATGCTTCCGTAAAATACAATTTTGGGAAGGCAATAGGAGGAAGTGGAGCTTGTAACTGCTTAAAAATGGGGAAAATCAAGAATACAATCAGGCAGTAGGTTTTCAGTATTATAGCATGTTTCGGCCAAAAGGACCTCAAATGGCAGCGACCTTATTTTACTACAGACGGTTTTCAAATTATTTGTCAGTTAAAGCTACCTATACAGCAGATTCATTTTCATTTACTAATATTGGTTTGGGCTTAGTTGCAAATTTTGGTAAAGTTAATTTTTATATAATTGCTGATAATTTATTGTGGTATGAAAATATTGCCAAAGCAAAAAGTGTATCTTTACAGCTAGGATTTAATTTAATTTTTACTAAAGAATGAAGAAGTTTTACTTGCTAGTCTTTTTGTTTATAAGTATTGTTTCAACGGGGGTTTCTCAAAAATCTTTAAGTGACTATAGTTATGTTATCGTACCAGAGGGCTATAATTTTTTAAAAGAAAAAGATGAATACCAACTAAATTCATTAACTAAATTTTTATTTAATAAATATGGTTTTCACGCTTATTTTGATAGAGAGACACCAATTAATGTGCAAAGATGCGATGGTTTGTGGGCTGATGTAATTGGCTCTCCTGGATTTGTATATACAAGAATTGAAGTTGTTTTAAGAGATTGTTATGGCACTGAAGTTTACAAATCTAATGAAGGAATAAGTAAAGAAAAAAACTTTAAGAAAGCTTATTATGAAGCCTTGCGCAGATCATTTGAAAGTATTGAAGTATTAGGTGTTCAGCAAAGAGAAATTGGCGACACTAGCACATATGTAAAAACAGATAATAAGACAACAGATAATAATTCTAATAATATAAACCCGTTTGATACTAATAATATTAAAAACCTTCCGTCGTCAAAATATACTACCTATAGCTATTTAAATGAGGTGTTTTTATTAAAAAAAACAAATACTGATTATAAATTTTATAAAGAATCTTCTAATGAAAATGAAGATTTATTATATCTAGGTAAGTTAGTATATAAACAAGATGAATTACAATATATTGATGTTGATAAAAACAGTTTTAAAGTTTATTTTGAGGAATCAAAAGACTTAATAATGGAAACGGGCAACGAAAATATAATTTATAAATTTGAGAACTAATTAGTAATCATATTTGTCTTTCCAAAGACTCTTTAAGTACATTCTAAAACTATTTTCCTTTGTGTTATGCCCTGGGTTGTATAACTTGGTTCCTTCTATTTCTTTCGGGAAAAATTCTTGATTTATAAAACTTCCTTTAAAGTCGTGAGAATATTGGTATTCCTTTCCGTAGCCAAGCTCTTTCATAAGCTTTGTTGGTGCGTTTCTTATAGCCAATGGCACCGATAAATCGCCTGTTTGTTTCACTAATTTTTGTGCTTCTTTAATGGCAAGATAAGATGCGTTGCTTTTTGGTGAAGTTGCTAAATAAATCACACACTGACTTAATAGTACCCTCGATTCTGGATAGCCAATTGCTGTAACAGCTTGAAAAGTCGAATTTGCCAAAACTAAAGCAGTTGGATTGGCATTCCCTATATCTTCCGAGGCTAAAATAAGTAAACGTCTAGCAATAAATTTTATATCTTCTCCGCCTTCAATCATTCTAGCTAACCAATATACTGCCGCATTTGGATCGCTTCCACGAATAGATTTAATAAATGCTGATACTATATCGTAGTGTTGCTCTCCAGTTTTATCATACAAAACGGTGTTTTTCTGAACTTTATTCAAAACCATTTTATTTGTAATGCTTACGGTTTCACTATTTTCAGAAAGAACAACTAGTTCTAACGTGTTTAGTAATTTTCTAGCATCTCCACCAGAAATACGTAAAATAGCTTCCGTTTCTTTAAGAATTATTTTTTTCTTAGACAATAAACTGTCTTTTGCAATTGCTCTTTCTAATAGGTCTTCTAAATCCTTTTTACTAAATGAATTTAAAATATAAACCTGACAACGGGAAAGCAATGCAGGTATTACCTCAAAACTAGGATTCTCTGTTGTAGCTCCAAATAATGTAATCCATCCTTTTTCTACAGCCTTTAAAAGAGAATCTTGTTGAGATTTACTAAAACGATGAATCTCATCAATAAATAATATTGGGTTTTTTGTAGAAAAAAGTGTATCACTTTTTTTTGCTTTCTCAATCACTTCTCTAATGGCAGCTACACCACTATCAATAGCACTAAGCATATAAAATGGACGATTGGATTCCTCTGCGATAATAGTGGCTAGTGTTGTTTTTCCAGTGCCTGGAGGTCCCCAGAAAATCATAGAAGAAAGCATTTGGGTGTTCAACTGTGCAGTTATAGCTCCGTTTTTGCCTACTAAATGTTTTTGACTTAAATAGTCGTCTAATGTTTTGGGTCGTATTCTTTCTGCAAGGGGAGCATTCATAGTTGTAAAAATACAATTTTATAACCCTTTTATTACTGCCAATTTATCATAAATTTGTAAAAGGGATTGTTTTTTGAATAGTAATAAATTATGAAACGAGCATGTTAAAAAGTTTGTCACCCAAGGTATTGACTAACCCGCCTTCCGGCGTGGCAGGTAGCGAACCCACCTGCGGTAGGGGCAGGCAGCATGTGACCGATTTAACAAATATTATAGACCCATGAAAAAAATCAAAGAATTATATTTTTCGAATGATGTAATAGTATATCCATTACTCATTTTATTACTTATGGTAATAGTTTTTTGGGTAGAATCACAATTTAATTATAATTTTAATTACTTAGGAATTTATCCCAGAAAATTTGAAGGATTGCGAGGTATATTGTTTGGCCCTTTTATTCACGGAGATCGTAAACATTTATTTAATAATTCTATACCACTACTTGTATTAACAACGGCATTATTTTATTTTTATAGACCCATTCGTTGGAAAGTTTTGATATATGGTGTGCTTCTAACAGGACTATTAACTTGGTTTATTGGAAGACCATCACATCATATAGGTGTTAGTGGAGTGATTTATATGTTAACTTCGTTTTTAATGTTTAGAGGTATATTTTCTAAACAATATCAATTAACCGCTTTGTCTTTTGCGGTTATCTTTATTTATGGAGGCTTAATTTGGTATGTATTTCCTGTCGAAGAAAAAATATCTTGGGAAGGTCATTTATCAGGGTTTGTTGTGGGTATTTTATTTGCCATAGTATTTAATAAAGAAACGCTAAAAAATAATAAATACGCTTGGGAAAAAGAAAACTATAAGCCTGAGGATGATTTATTTATGCAACAATTTGATGATGATGGTAATTTTATAGAAACCCAGCCTATAATAGAAGAGGAGGAAATAGAAAGCCCCAATCAAGTTGAAGTAAATTATACATTTAAGAAAAGTGAAGGTTCTAAAGATTGAGTATTAAACTGTTCTTTGTCTAATTGTTTCGTATAAAAATGCTCCACATGCAACAGAAACATTTAACGAATTTACTTCACCAAGTAAGGGTAGTGCAGCTTTATAATCAACAATATTTAAAACAGATTTTGAAACTCCTTTTCCTTCCGAACCTATAATAATTGCTAAGGGTTTGTTTAAATCTATATTGAATAAACTTTCTGTTGCTTTTTCTGTAGCTGCTATAGTTGTAATGTTAGATGCCTTTAAATAAAAGATAGCATCTTTAATGTGATCTACTTTGCAAATAGGAACGTTAAATATAGCCCCAGCAGATGTTTTTACTGTATCTCCTGTAATTGGAGCACCTCCTTTTTTTTGTATAATAATAGCATCTACGCCTGTACATTCTGCAGTTCTAATAATAGCTCCAAAATTGCGCACATCACTTATTTGATCTAAAACAATAAACAAAGGTTTTTCTTTTTTAGCAATTGTTTGTTCTACTATTTCTTCTAATGAATGGAAAGTAATAGGAGAGGTAATAGCTACAATACCTTGATGGTTACCATTGGTTAATCTATTAAGTTTTTCGTTTGGGACATAATTAATAGTAATATCAGTGTTCTCTACAGTTAGAACTATCTCGTTTATTTTTGGATTGTTTGATTCTTTTAAAATAAACAATTTGTCAATAATAACTTTTGCTTTTAGTGCTTCTATTATTGGATAAATTCCAAATATTGTATTATTTAAAGCCATTTTAAGGGTTAAAAGAAAGCCACCCTTATAAAAAAGGTGGCTCTAATTATAATATTAATTTTTTTAATCTTCAGGGTTTGTAAATTCCACCTCCCAATTAAAAGCTTGTAATAAACCTGGAGCAGTTAATATGTCATTTTCAAGTCCTCCTGTGCTACCTCCATTCCAAGTGCCGTTTGCAGAAGTATCTTCTGGGTCTGGGTTAGGGTCTGAGGGACAATCACAACCAGTTTGTGTTCCATCATATACAACACCTTCATTAGTAGTTACTATTCCGAAAAATTCAAAACTATCATTTTCAACAAATGTTGTAGGATCTACCCCAAATAAGGAAGCCATATCTGCAGCATTAAAACTTACATCAAAAGGAAATGTAGTAGTGTTTCTAAAAACAAGAGTATCTTCTGTTGCTCCAGTAAAATTACCCTTTACTCTAATCTCATAAGAAGCAACATTTTCATTAGGATTTTCAGTCATAGCACTAAAGCTAGCTGTAGAAGGGTCTGCACCAGCATCATACTCAGGCATTGTTACAAACTTAACAAAACCTCCGTTTGTTAATTCAGGAAAACGTAATGTATCAGAATCTTCACAACTAACAAATGTAGCAAGTGTAAAAACTCCAACAAATGCTAACGAAATATATTTTTTTATTTTTTTCATAATATATTATTTATATAATTAAAAATTAGTCTATAAAATTTACTGGATTATTGTCCCAAAAAACCTTTACAGTCAACGATTGTTGTTCAATATTAGAATTAGCAACAATTTCATCTACTGGGTATCTCCAGTTTCTTGGGAATGGTCCTGCTTCTACAATTGGGCTTTGCAATTTTGGTGACCCCGTTCTTCTATAAGTGTTGTATGCTTCTATACCATTACCCCAATTAGCTATGTGGGCTTCTCTAGCAATTATAGCCAATTTGTCATCTTGGTTAATAGCGCCATTATATTCGCTAATTACAGTTGTTACGTAATTGTCAATATCTGCTTGGGTCATAGCGTAATTTGTGCCAGTATCCTCATTAGTAGTTGATAAAGTATTAAAATTTGTAACTTTAGCCATACTCAAACGAATACCAGATTCTAATAAGGATACAGGACTTCCTCCGCTTGTACCTAACGTTAATGATGTTTCTGCTAGCGAGAATACTATATAAGAAGATAATAGTATAGGTCTAATCCCTGCACCTTCCATAGACTCATCAGCAGCTCTAGCTTGTGTAAACCCGTCTCTATCAAACTTGCCACCAATAGGATAAACGCCATAGATAGTTCTTTTTGTACCATCATTAGGTATTCCTGCACCATCTGTATGGTCTCTTCCCCAATATAAATTACCTACATAACAGTAATCATATCCAGGAATTCCATCACAAGGAAAATTTGTACCTGATGGGGCAGAACTTGTTTGACGATATGTATAATAACGCAACCTAGGATCTGGCGTACCTGTTTCTATAAAAGGAGGCTGATCATCACCAGCATTTAATAAATCATAAAAATTATTTGACATATAATGCAAAGTAGAAGCTCCTGAAGCTTGATAGTTATTTACAAAAGTAGGATGTCTACTTTCAACTGGTACTCCATTTGAAGAATATAAAAATTGAAAATCTTCCTCAATAGTATCAATATAATTTTGACTTACAGCAGCATTAATTCCTGCGGTAGCCTTTGCAGGGTCAATTAATCTTATGTTAGTATAAGCTCTAATTTTTAGTGAGTTTGCTAATGTAATCCAGTTGGTTGCATCAAAAGAACCAAAATATAAATCGTTCTGAGGAAGATTATTAGAACCACTGTTTAAATTAGCAATTGCTTCATCCAAAAGTTCTAGTTGGGCATCATAAATAACAGTACCTGAACTAACATTTGGTTCTGGAAATTCCTCAGGGTTATTTGCTTCAGCAAAAGGTACATCTCCAATATAGTCAACTAAAAGCATGTAAGCATAAGCTTCTAATATTTGTGCAACTGCTAGGTGATTAGGAAAACCGTTTTCATCTAAATCGCTCATAGACTGTAACAAATCAATATTAGCAAACATACCGTATGAGTTTCTCCAAGGTAAATTAGATGTTCCGTCATCTACAGCACTATTATAAGTGCCAAATAGATACAATTGTCTCACTAGACGTTGAGAAGTGAGACTATAGCCTCCAATTATATCATTAAAAGTTAATTGAATATCGTTTAGTACAAAGTTAGGGTCGGCCGATTCAGCATTTATATCGTTCGGGTTTTCTAATAAATCTAAATTTCCCGTTTCACAACTGGTGAAAAAAGCTATAATAGTTATTAGTATTGTTGTTTTAAATAATTTTTTCATAATAATTTATTTTTTAGAATGTTGCTTTAACGCTAAATGAATAACGCCTAGATGAAGGTCCTGTTTGAAAATCTAATCCCTGTCCATTTCCTACACCAGTGCTTAGTGCCTCAGGGTCTATATTAAACTCCTGTGGGATATTAAAAGTTCTAATATATAGGTTCTGACCAGATAACGAGAGTGTTATGCTACCAAAAGGTGTTTTTTCCAATAATTTTTCGGATAAAAAATAGGTTAGTGAGACTTCTCTCAGTCTAAAGTGTGTAGCGTCATATATTGATTGTCCAGAAGGATCTACTAAGTTTCTAAAATAAAGGTCATTAGCTCCAATTTGAATATCGTTTTCTATGGTATTACCATTTTCATCATATAATAGTTCTCCTGTATTTGGATTTGCTAATAAGCCAGGAATTATAAATGTTCCTTCTCTATTATCAACATTTACCGTTGTAACACCACGTCTGTAATATTGTGCTGCTGTTTGTGAATAGATATCTCCACCTTGTTGGTACTCAACTTGAGCAGATAAAGCAAATGCTTTATAAGCAAAGGTATTTATAGAAGTTACATTAAAATCTGGATTAGGATCTCCAATAGTTTCAATCTCCAATCCTAGGTCATTACTATCAACTATTCTTCCATCATCCGCACGAATTAAAAGCACACCATCAACACCTAAACCTAATGGGTTGTCGTCACTAATATTTGAAGGGTCATACCTTGTAGCGTAAGAGCCTTTAATAACGCCTAATGCTTCGCCTTCGGAAGCAAAATTCCCTAAGTTAGTAAAACCTGCAAATGCGAAAGCCTCTCCACCTCCAAGGTCAGTTACTTCGTTTTCATAAGCTGTAAAGTTGTTTCTCATTTTCCAAGTAAAGTCCTCTCCTTTAATTATTGTTATGTCTAAGCCTATTTCTATACCTTGTATTTGGCTCTCTGCAATGTTATCGAATATAAATCTATATCCAGTAGAAGGAGATAAAGGTCTTCGTACAATTTGGTCTTGGATAATTCTTTTGTAAAGAGTAAGGTCTAGCCCCACTCTTCTTTTGAAGAAATCTCCTTCAATACCTACTTCAAATTCTTTCTGTAATTCAGGCTGTAAGTCTAAATTTGGTCTAGTTATGGGTAAAGAGTTAACTGTTGTTGCTGCCCCTTCAGAGTTAATAAAATCATTTGGTTGAGTAGATAATACCGCCCTTGTGTTATAAGGAGTTGGAAATCTAGCAGATGTCCCATATCCTGCACGAAATTTCAAGAAGTTTACAGCTCCACTTGAATTCAAACTCTCTAATGATGTAGGTACAAAAGATAGAGAAACACCAGGGTAAAATAAGGATCTGTTTTCTTGTTCAAGAGTAGATCCCCAATCGTTTCTCCCAGATATAGTTAAGAACAAGAAATCATTATAGCCAAAATCGAATTGAGAATAAGCTCCCAAAATATTTTGTTCTTGCTCATAATCTAAAGCGTTACCAGTAACAGGATCAATTCCTGTTTGGTTTACGAAATTTCTATCATTAAATACATTGAACACAATCTGGTCTGTACTAACAATACCAAATCTGTTATAAGTATCACGTCTTGCGTTGAAACCAACTTGCGCATTCATATCTAATTTATCGGTTAGCGTAATATTGTTAAAACCAAGGTTTAGGTTGTGGTCAAATATAAAGTTTGTACCCTGCACAGTTCTAAGATACCCATTTTGGTAAATATCGTTAACACCACCTTTAGCAACTCTAAATTGTTGGCTCTCTGTATAGGTGTCTAGACCAAATCTATATGAAAGCATAGTGTTATCGCTAATCTCGTATTGTGTTCCAATCTTTCCAAAAAATCTGTTTGTTAATTGCTCTGTGCCAGCATATTTTGTTAACCAATAAGGGTTTTCTTGATCAGGTCTGTAATAAATATTAGCTCCAGTACTTGGATTTTCAAAAGGTAAATTAGTTAAATCCACATTTCTAGGTGTAAATAACAATCTGTTAAAAATTGAAAAATTACTTGCGTTATTTGCAGTAATTGGCGGAGTATTTACTCTTAAGTTACTAAAGTTAGCAGTTCCATTAAAACTAAATTTATTTGAAAGTTTAGTAGAGCCACCCATACCAATGTTGTAACGAGTAAGTCCGTTATTTGGAATATAACCATCTTCAGTAGTATAACCAAAGTTTAAGTTATATCTAGTATCGCCATCAGATCCAGATACATTTAATGACGTTGCATTACCAACACCAGTTCTAAAATAGTCAGAAACATTATCAGGTGCAGCGTTATAAGGTATTAATAATCCATCATATTCAGGGAAAGTATCACTATGGTTAGTAGATAATGGGTGTAATATTTCAAGACCAGCATTTAATTGACCACCCCAGTTCCCAACAAATCCAGGGTCAGGAGTGTTGTTAGCTCCTTGACCATATTTGTTTTGGTACTCTGGAAGGTTAAATATTTGTGTAGTATATATAGTTTGTGTAAGCGAAACCTCAAATTTGTTATTTAGTTGTTTTGTGCTACCACTTTTAGTTGTAATTATAACCACACCGTTTCTACCTTGTTGTCCGTATAATACAGTTGCATTTAATCCTTTAAGAATTTGCATGCTCTCAATATTATTAGGATCCAAATCTAAAAAACGACTACTTGTAACAGTATTACCACCAGCAAAGCCGGTAGCTTGATTAGATCCTCCATCAAAAGGAACACCATCAACAATAAATAAAGGCTGATTGTTTCCGTTAATAGAACTTTTAGATCTAATAATAAAGTTTGTACCAGAACCAGTAGCACCACTTGTGCCAGTAATTTGTACGCCTGCAACTTTACCGTTTAATGTACGAATCAAATCAGATTCTGGTTTGCTTTCAATGTCTTCAGCTTGTAGTGTAGTTACAGCATAACCAAGAGCTTTTTTGCTTCTTGTAATACCACCATAACCAGTCACTACAACTTCGTCTAGTACAGCTGCGTCTTCATCCATTTGAAGATTCATTGTACTTGTGCTAGCAGTTACGGCTTGTTCAACCGTAATAAAGCCAACGTAGCTAAATACTAAAGTTTGTCCCACATTGGCAGTAACGGTATAGTTACCGTCAAAATCCGATTGCGTTCCACTACTAGTATTTTTTACAATAATGTTCACTCCAGGTAAGGTCATACCAGTGTTATCGGTAATTGTTCCGGAGATTGTTTTTTCTTGTGCGAATGTAAGTTGCACTACAAACGCTAATAAAAGCGTTAAAATTCCACTAAACTTTGTTCTCATTTTTATGATTTATTTGAATTAACCAATCGCAAAAATCATAATAAAAAGTTAATTACGCAACTTTTTAAACTTAAAGTTTAGTTTTTTTTAACAATAATGTTAGAATATTCTTGATTTTTTGTTAAAATCGAGAAGAAATACTGATGTGAATTTTTGTATTTGAAAAATTAAAATCTTGATTTTCAGCGTTTCCGTTCACAATACTGAATTTTAAAATTCCCGCTCTTGTTTCAAGTCCAACTCCAATACCAAAACTATAAAGTTTTTGTTTTAACAAAATAATCTGATTTTCAAAATAAGCAACGTCAATAATGCTATGCATGTAAATTCCTTGATTAATTTGGAACCTGTATTCAGTGTTTAATGTTGAATAAAATGAAGCGTCAATGCTGTTTTCATTAAAACCTCGAATGCTATTTATGCCACCAAACCTGTATAATTCGTTTGTTAAGTAACTGTCACTAGTTAAGATATTAGTATTGCTTTGAAGGAAAATGGAATTTTTATAATTAAGATTAAAAATATAATGCAATATTGCCGAAACCCGTATTTGGGGCTCCTTTTTGTCTTTTGAATCTCGTGATCCAATCTCTGTTTCTAGTGTTGCTTTAGATTTTATTGGGAATAAAGCATTGTTTTGTAGTTTTAAATAACGTAATCCTGCCAAGAAAAACTTAGACTTATAATCTTCAACTTCCAGAAATTCTAAATCTTCATTTCTTAAATTGCTAGACTCGTAACTTTTATAGCCTATGTAGCTGCTAGATGAAGGTGTTATTTGATAACTGACTCTTGCTTGTTGGTCTGTGGTGATAAAAGTGCTATCGCGTTTAAAAATCTTAAGCTCTAATTCAACGCCCAGTGGAGACTTTAATAAGTAGG
This sequence comes from uncultured Flavobacterium sp., assembly GCA_964540425.1. Classification (GTDB taxonomy): domain Bacteria; phylum Bacteroidota; class Bacteroidia; order Flavobacteriales; family Flavobacteriaceae; genus Marifrigoribacter. The sequence continues at coordinate 2,474 of CAZIMW010000018.1, read as the reverse complement.
GCATTTTAATCTTTACTCTAAAATTTTGCTGGTCGTTTCCGTCTGCTTTATAATTTAATAAAAATTGTTCTCCGTAATTTAAATTGTTATTGAGTTCTAGGTTTAAATACCCGTTAAAAACAAGCTTGTTATTGTTTTCGTCAGATGAAAAACCTAAAATACCATCAAATAAATTGTTTTTCTGTTTTTTTAAATAGAGGTAAACAGTAGTCGAATCCTTTTTAAATAAGATTTCTGGAGCTTTCAAATTTGTAACAAAACCTAATGAATTTAACGCATTGCTTTTGTTAATAATTTTTTGTTTATCAAAAACTCTTCCTTTTTTAATGCCAGCATAGTATTTAATAAATGACTTCGGAAATTTCTCGTAGCCCTTTACAACTATATGGTCAATAGTTCTTTTTGTTCCGTTTGTGATTTTAATAAACGCTTGAATATTGTTGTTGTTTTTTGAAAAATATTCAAGAGAAACCCTCGCAAAAGAATTTCCTCCTGAAGTTTTTAAGCTTATTAATTTCTGAAGTGAAATTTCTATGTTTTCGAAAAAAAGGATAAAATAAGTGTCTGTTACTTTATCGGAAATTTGAAGCAACTCTTTTTTATTGAAATCTTCTTTGGAATAGTATATAAGTATAGATTTAAATCGTTCTCCAAAAAAATAGGTTGCCTTGTAACTAGTATCGCTTGTTTTCTGAAGTGAAATAAGCTCGTTTTCTATAAAACCAATCCTTTGAAGTTTGTAGTGTAATGAGTCTGCTTCTTTTTTTAAAGAAAGATAATTGCTAAATTTTGTGGTAATGTTTAAAGAATCTATAAGCTCTGTTGAAGTTTCGTCGTTGGATTCAAAGCTTAAATGCAATGTTTGGGATATTAAGCACAAAGAAAATGTGGCATATATATTAAGGTGTAAAAATATGTGCAGAACTCTTTTCAAAAACAACTATAAATTAGGTTTGTAAATTTAACGAGCCTGTTTGTGATTTCATATAAAATTTAATTAAATATTTGATAAATTTATTTTGATGAATTTTTAAAGTTTTAAGAGTTGATTCTTGATTAAGAAAACTGGATTGTTTTTGGTTTGTTTATAGAGTTAAAATACTTGTGAAAAAATTAATTAATTGAGGTTGTTTATAGTAAAAATTATTTCTACATTTGCAGACCCTTAAAAAAGGGGTATTTTTATTATATAAAAAGTTTATATGCCAACAATTTCACAATTAGTACGAAAAGGAAGAGCCAAAATAACCAAGAAGAGCAAATCGGCTGCTTTAGATTCGTGTCCTCAAAGAAGAGGGGTTTGTACTCGTGTATATACAACCACGCCAAAGAAACCTAACTCAGCAATGCGTAAAGTAGCAAGAGTTAGATTAACAAATGGTAAGGAAGTAAATGCGTACATCCCTGGTGAGGGTCACAATTTGCAAGAGCACTCGATAGTATTGGTTAGAGGTGGAAGGGTAAAAGATTTGCCGGGAGTTAGATATCATATCGTTCGTGGAGCTTTAGACACCGCAGGTGTAGAAGGCAGAACACAACGTAGATCTAAATACGGTGCAAAACGCCCTAAAAAGTAAAATTTAAAAAATTTTAAAGAGAAGACATGAGAAAAAGAGCAGCCAAAAAAAGACCGCTTTTACCAGATCCTAAGTTTAACGACCAGTTAGTAACTCGTTTCGTTAATAACTTAATGTGGGATGGTAAAAAGTCAACTGCGTTCAAAGTATTTTATGATGCAATTGCAATCGTAGAAGAAAAAAATCAAGACGAAGAAAAAACTGCATTAGAATTGTGGAAAGACGCACTTTCTAATGTAATGCCTCACGTAGAGGTAAGAAGTCGTAGAATTGGAGGGGCAACTTTCCAAATTCCAAGACAAATACGCCCAGACAGAAAAGTTTCAACAGCAATGAAATGGTTAATCCTTTTTGCTAGAAAAAGAAACGAAAAGTCTATGGCTCAAAAATTAGCTGCCGAAATCTTAGCTGCAGCTAAAGAAGAAGGAGCAGCCGTTAAAAAACGTGTAGATACACACAAGATGGCCGAAGCTAACAAAGCATTCTCACATTTCAGATTCTAGAAAATGGCAAGAGATTTAAAATACACAAGAAATATTGGTATTGCCGCACATATTGATGCTGGAAAAACCACTACTACAGAGCGTGTTCTTTATTATACAGGAGTAAGCCATAAAATTGGTGAAGTACATGATGGTGCTGCAACAATGGACTGGATGGAGCAAGAGCAGGAAAGAGGCATTACAATTACCTCTGCTGCAACTACTTGTACTTGGCAATTTCCAAGTGCAGACGGAGATTCTGCTGTTGATACAAAAGACTATCACTTTAACATTATAGACACACCGGGTCACGTAGATTTTACTGTTGAAGTAAATCGTTCATTACGTGTTCTTGATGGGTTGGTTTTCTTGTTTAGTGCAGTTGATGGTGTAGAGCCTCAATCTGAAACTAACT
>CAZIMW010000017.1:0-27367 GCA_964540425.1 uncultured Flavobacterium sp. | reverse complement strand
AGCGGACAAATTAATTTAGAGTTTAATTAAAAAAACGGGGGATGGCTAATTATAAATTACTACCTGTAATTTTATTGTTATGAAAAAATCACTACTTATTTTATTGATTAGCTTTTTTAGTTTTCAAAGTTTTGCTCAAGATCCAGATCCAGAATTATTTAGAACTTGGTATTTATATTTTATTCAAGCTTCTGATGTGAAGGTTGAATACAATGTATCAGAAATAAACCCCGTTATCCATCCATTTATAACAATTTCAGAAAACTTGAATTTTAATGGAGAGGGAGCTTGTAATACTTTTAATGGTAATTATGAACATTTAGGAACAAACTATTTGGAGGCAATTACCTTTAACAACACTGCGAATGACTGTGAAAATCAAGTCCACAATAGTTTTGAAGGCGATTATTTTGGATTTATGCAAAGTGGTTTTTGGTATAGCATCTCCCAAGATAGTGATGGGTTAACTTTACGTTTAGATCACTTACTTATGGGATATGCAATTTTTAAAGATTATCCTCTTTCAACATCTGATTTTACAATAAACGACATTGTCATTTACCCAAACCCTGTTTCAGACCAACTATTTATTACTTCTGAAAATACTGTGATTGAAACCATTTCGATTTATACTTTAACTGGGAAGAATGTATTGGAAGTTATAAATGAAACTAATTCTATAGACGTTTCAAGTTTCTCTAAAGGAGTGTATTTTATTGAAATCTCTTCTGCAACAGGAAAATCTATAAAAAAGTTTATTAAAAAATAAGGGTCAATTAATAAGAAACATCAAATCAATAATGAATTGATATAACTCTTGTTTATTACGTAAATATTAAAATGTATTTTCCAATAGTTAACAATTTTTTGTTGTTATTTTTAACGAATTAACAAACCAAAATCTCCCCTATCTTCTTGTATTAAAGTCTTTTATTGTTAAAATGTGTTAAATTATTACTTTGCTATACATAGTACTGTAACGAATTTGTTTTTCATACGTCTATCTAGTATAACAATCAAATAAAAACTTAAAAACAATAAATTATGAGAACTTTAAACAACAATCAAATCACACAAAGAATAAGCACCACTAAAATTTATATATGGAATGCTAAAAGACGTTTCAAATAATAAATAAGAAAACTAAAAAACATCAATCAATAAAAAACAAAATCATGAGAACATTAAACAGCAATCAACTAACGGAAAGAGTAAAAACTCCAAAAATTTATTTATGGAATGCTAAAAGACGATACAGAAAGTAATATTCAATCTTCCTCAATCAAAAAGCCTCAACATTTAAAATGTTGAGGCTTTTTATGTGTACTCAAGGCGGGAATCGAACCCGCACGCCGTGAAGCACTGGATTTTGAATCCAGCGTGTCTACCAATTCCACCACTTGAGCAAGTAGAACGCAAAAATAAGTAAATAAATGATAAATTTTAATAATTAAAGCCTTCAATTTTTGGTAATAAGTAACTATTAATTTTACTTTTGCATTGAATCCACAAAACCACCAAAATGGAAATCTACATTCCTGAGCCTAAAATATTTGCCTGTAAACAATCTCAACATCTAGCCGAAAAAATTGCCAAACATTATGGTGTTCCCTTAGGAAATGTAATCACTTCCACTTATAGCGATGGCGAATTTCAACCGTCATTTGAAGAATCCATAAGAGGAAGTCGTGTGTTTATCGTAGGATCTACACATCCTAATAGCGATAATTTAATGGAAATGCTATTAATGCTAGACGCCGCTAAACGATCTTCAGCAAAACACATTGCGGCTGTTTTACCTTATTTTGGTTGGGCAAGACAAGACAGAAAAGACAAGCCTCGGGTTCCAATTGCTGCAAAATTAGTAGCTAAAATGCTGGAAACAGCTGGAGCAACCCGTATTATCACGATGGATTTACACGCGGATCAAATTCAAGGATTTTTCGAGAAACCAGTAGATCACCTTTTTGCCTCCACAATATTTTTACCTTATTTAAAGTCGTTAAATCTTGATAATTTAACCATTGCTTCTCCGGATATGGGAGGTTCAAAAAGAGCTTATGCTTATTCAAAATTTTTAAAAAGCGATGTGGTAATTTGTTACAAACAACGTGAAAAAGCCAACATCATTTCACATATGGAATTGATTGGAAATGTAGAAGGTAAAAACGTGGTATTGGTTGACGACATGGTAGATACCGCAGGAACACTTGCTAAAGCTGCCGATTTAATGATGGAGCGTGGAGCGATAAGTGTAAGAGCTGTTTGTACTCACGCAATTCTTTCAGGAAATGCCTATGAAAAAATTGAAAACTCTAAATTAGAAGAACTAATAGTAACCGATTCCATCCCTTCAAAACAAAACAGCCCTAAAGTAAAAATATTGAGCTGTTCTAAACTTTTTGCTGACGTAATGTTGAATGTAAATTCAAACAAATCAATTAGTTCAAAGTTTTTGATGTAATTATTTTGAGTCGGTCATTTCGATACATCCCGATAAAAAAATCGGGACATTCAATGACCTATGATATAGGTAATTAATAAACTATAAAGCTAGTACCCTGAGTGATTTTCCTAAGAAAATCGTATCGAAGGGTACGGATTAAAAGCAAATACTTAGTGGTTCGTTTTTTCACGAAACGTATCGAAAAGAACAGATTAAAAGCTGCTAACCTTCAGTATTTCAATAAAATCGCCTTCCAAAAAAAAGAGTTTGTTTTTCTTTTCTCTATTACAAAAAATACGCATCTTTGCACCCGCTTATAAAAAAGGTAAGCACAATTTAATTTAACATAAAATAAAAAAATGAAATCAATTACAATCAACGGATCTCAGAGAGAAAGCGTGGGCAAAAAAGCAACTAAAGCCTTACGTAATGCTGGTCAGGTTCCTTGCGTAGTGTACGGAGGAGACAAAGCGATTCACTTTTCAGCAGAAGTGCTGGCATTTAAAAACTTGGTTTACACTCCAGATGTACACACTGTAGTAATTGCCTTAGAAGATGGCACTAAAATTAATGCTATTCTTCAAGATATTCAATTTCACCCAGTTACCGATAATATCTTACATGTAGATTTTTATCAAATTTTTGATGATAAAGAAGTAAGTATGGACATTCCAGTTCGTATTTCAGGAAGTTCTCCTGGAGTTAAAAATGGCGGCGTTTTACGTGTAGTAAATCGTTCATTAAGAGTAAAAGCGGTACCAAAAAATCTTCCTGATTTTTTAAATGCTGATATTTCTGAAATGAACATTGGTGATATTATGACAGTTTCAGATTTAATGGGTGATGGTTTTACCATCCTTAATGAAGCAAAAAGAGTTGTTTGTCAAATTAGAACTTCACGTGTTGCTGTTGAAGACGAAGTGGATGAAGAAGAAGGAGCTGAAGGTGAAGAAGGAGCTGAAGGCGAAGATACTGAAGCTAAAACTGAAGAATAAACACTTCAATTTAATGATATTTCAAAAGCATCCTATTTATATGGGATGCTTTTTTTATTTTTACTGAATAATAATAAAGTTTGTTTTCCTTTTTTAGAAAACTTTTTGGAAGTAACAATAAAATTGAATCAAAAGATTCTGACCTTCATCAGAAAGAACCTATGAAAAAATTTCTTATCGTTGGTTTAGGTAACATCGGACCTAAATACGAAAACACTCGCCATAATATTGGTTTTAAAATTCTGGACTTTCTTGCTAAAAAAGAAAACCTAACTTTTGAAAGTAATAAACTAGGCGATGTAACAACCTATAAATTAAAGGGAAGAACTTTTATGCTACTGAAACCAAGCACCTTTATGAATCTTAGCGGAAAAGCTGTTCGTTATTGGTTAGAAAAAGAGAAAATTCCATTGGAAAATTTATTGATTTTAACAGACGATTTAAACCTGCCCTTCGGAGCTTTTAGAGTGAAAACCAAAGGAAGTGATGGCGGGCATAACGGGCTGAAAGATATTCAACTTATCTTGAACACCAACAAATACAATCGGTTTCGTTTTGGAATTAGCGACACTTTCTCTCAAGGAACACAAATAGATTATGTATTGGGTAATTGGATTGCTGAAGAAGAAAAATTACTCCCTGAAAGGCTGGGAAAAGCCGTAGAAGCTGTAAAATCATTTGGTCTAGCAGGAATCACCAACACGATGAATTCCTTTAACGGAAAATAACTACTTTTGGTTCTGAAATAAAAAAAGATGAAACCTAGATTGGAAATTTACTACAAGAAATAATTAATCATGAAGGTATATTCATCCATTTCATCTTACAAAAACACCCAACCTTCCGTGGTAACTATTGGCACTTTTGACGGTGTTCATATTGGGCATCAAGCAATTATTTCGCAATTATTAACTGCTGCTGAAAAAGAAAATCTAACTTCTGTTATTCTTACTTTTTTTCCACATCCAAGAATGGTATTACAAGAAGAAACGTCTATAAAATTAATTAACTCAATAGCTGAAAGAGAAAAATTACTTCAGAAATCGGGTATAGAAAACTTAATTATTCATCCTTTTACCAAAAAATTTTCAAGACTTACAGCCCTTGAATTTGTACGAGATATTTTAGTGAATCAACTTCATATTAAAAAAATAATTATCGGTTACGACCATCGTTTTGGCAGAAATAGAGATGCAAATATTGAGGAATTAATCGAATTTGGAAAGACATTCGCTTTTGAAGTAGAAGAAATTAAAGTACAACAATTAAATGAAGTTTCTATAAGTTCTACTAAAATAAGAACAGCACTTTCCGAAGGAAATATTACAACCGTTAACCAATATTTAGGATATTCGTTTATGCTTTCAGGAAAAATTGTTTCAGGAAGAGGAATCGGCAAAACACTCACCTTCCCTACTGCAAATTTACAAGTAGATGAAGATTATAAAATCATTCCTAAAAAAGGTGTGTATCTAACACAATCTAAAATTTCAGGAAAAACAATCTTTGGATTAACTAATATTGGAATCAATCCTACCGTAAACGGAACACACCAAACCATCGAAACCTATTTTCTGGATTATTCTGAAGATTTATACAACAAAACCCTTCGACTAAAATTCATTGCCAAAATTAGAGACGAAAAGGTTTTTAATAATGTGGAGGAGCTAAAGTCTGCGATAAGAGAAGATGAAGTTTTTGCTAGAAGTTTCATAAAAATTCTAATGTAAAAACGTAGCATTTGTCCGTTCGAGCGCAGTCGAGAACTTTATGTAGGTCTCGACTGCGCTCGACCAGACACTTTTAAATATAAAAAGAAAATTACAGCTTCCGTATCCGTTTCCGAGTTTTAATATAATTATTCACCGCTTCTTCCGAGGTTAACCAATTTCTACCTTCTTTATAGGCATCAATTTTTCCTTGACGAGCCAATAAACTTATATATTCCATTCCGTAAGGCAGATTAGCTTCTTCTACTAAATTTGAAATTTCTTTATAATCTGAATTGCTATCTGGCAAAGCATTCAAATAAATATTCAAGGTGCGTTCTACAGCTTGTGCCATTAATAACATCAGCTTTTCATAATTTCCATTATTAGCACTATTTAAAGCCGTATAATATTTTTTACGATCGTTTTTTAAAATAATCGCAGGCGCATAACCTACTTTTAAAAGCAGTAAATTCATTGCCAATCGCACTGTCCTTCCATTGCCATCAAAAAAAGGATGAATCCAAACAAATTGATGATGAAAAACGGTTGCCAGTTCTAAGTCATTAAGTTTTAAAGGATTTTTAACGACAAATTCAATAAGTTCATCCAACAATCCCGAAACCTTTTGAGCATTGGGAGGAACAAAATTAGCTCCCGAAATACGAACACCTGAATTTCGTAATCTTCCCGCATAATCGTCTTCAATACTATTTAAAATTAACGAATGTATTGACAAGATATCACCACTATTAATTTGATAGGATTTACCACTTAATTTATATAAATAATCCAACGCCTTTTCGTGATTTTTAGCTTCAAAATGCTCTCGTAAAGACTTCCCTTTTATAGTAATTCCATCTTGTAAAACCATCTGTGTTTCTCGTAAACTAAGGGTGTTTCCTTCTATACCGTTAGAGTTATAAATCCACTCAATAGAAATAGCTTCCCGTATTTTCCGTAGGGCAATTGCAGGCATAGGACGACTGTTATTTAACAAACTTCTTTTAGTTTGAAGTCTATCAAAAAACGGTTGTAATTTTTCTCTATATCCTACATCTATTTTAATCATATCACAAAGATACTAAATATCGGTTAGATTATTTTATACTCTATCCGATATTTAATAAATAACAAATACCGAACCGATTAATATCGAATAATGAAGTGTTTAGCTTATCGGATTCCAAAATAACTTTAGATTTAATTAATAATTTAACTCAACACAAACCCAAAAAAACCTAGTTAAAAATTCTTACTTTAGCGTTTATAAAAAACCATTAAAAATGAGAACATTTATCACAACCTTAATAATAGCAATTACCACCAGTCTATATTCACAAAACATTGAATGGGAAACCAATCTTGGAGGTAGTGGTGAAGATCGTGCAAATTCGATCCAGCAAACCACCAACGGCGGTTATATAGTTGCGGGACGTTCTAATTCCACCAACGGTGATGTAGGAGAAAATAACGGGAATGATGATTTTTGGATTGTGAAATTAGATGTCAACGGTTCTTTAATTTGGGAAACCAATCTTGGTGGAAGAGGTAGTGATAAAGCAAATTCTATCCAACAAACCTTAGATGGGGGATATATTATTGCAGGACATTCTACCTCTAATAATGGCGATGTGGGAGGAAATAATGGTAGTTATGATTATTGGATTGTAAAACTAGATATCAACGGTTCTTTAATTTGGGAAACCAATCTTGGCGGAAGTGCTTGGGATTGGGCAACTTCAGTCCAACAAACCCCAGACGGAGGTTATATTGTTGCGGGGTGGTCTGAGTCAAATAACGGTGATGTAGGAGGAAATAATGGGAGTGCTGATTATTGGATTGTAAAACTAGATGGTAATGGTACTCTTATTTGGGAAACTAATCTGGGAGGTAATGATTGGGATGAAGCATACTCAATTTTACCAACCCCAGACGATGGTTATATTGTTGTGGGATCTTCTTTTTCCAACAATGGTGATGTAGGAGGAAATAATGGTAGTTATGATTATTGGATTGTAAAATTAGATATTAACGGTACTATAATTTGGGAAACCAATCTTGGTGGGAGTAGTTTTGATTATGCAACCTCTATCCAACCAACTACAGACGGAGGTTACATCGCTGCGGGTCGTTCTGAGTCCAACGATGGTGATGTGGGAGGAAATAGTGGTGATGCTGATTTTTGGATCGTAAAATTAGAAGGCACTTTAGGCATAGAAGATAATATAGCAACAAAAATAAGTCTTAGCCCAAATCCAACTACAAATACTATAACAATCGCTAACCTTTCGCGAGAAATCACCAAAATAGAACTACTTGATATGCAAGGAAGATTAGTGTTAAGCAAAAGCGAAGTAATAAATAATACTATAAATATAAGTCACTTACAATCTGCTACCTATCTTGTTAAAATACATGTTGGGAGAACAATTTTTTATAAAAAAGTGATTAAAAAATAAGATTCTTCTAATCAGTGGACAAATTCCTCTTCAAACAAATAGACAATACTGGGCTTGTTCTTTTTAGAATAATCTTTGGACTTCTAATTTCTATCGAAGCTTTTGGTGCAATCGCTACTGGTTGGGTTCGGAGAGTGATGGTGGAACCTGAATTTACATTTAATTTTATTGGTTTCGATTTTCTTCAGGTTTTTGTTGGCGAAGGAATGTATGTTTATTTCGCAGTAATGGGTGTTTTTGGACTGATGGTAATGCTAGGTTATAAATACCGTTTTGCAATGCTTTTTTATGCAATTATGTGGTCTGGTGCTTATTTTATGCAAAAAACATCCTATAATAATCACTATTATTTAATGGTGCTTTTATGTTGGATCATGGCTTTTTTACCCGCCAATAAAGATTTGTCTTTAGATGCAAAACTAAATCCAAATTTTAGATCCAATAAAATGCCGCAATGGGTGCTATGGGCTGTTGTGCTACAAATATTTATTGTTTTTACTTACGGTTCGGTTGCTAAATGGTATCCAGATTGGATAAACGGAATGGCACCAGGTATAATTTTAAGATCTAAAAGCAATTATTTTTTGATAGGAAGTTTATTGCAAGAAACGTGGATTCACTACACTATTGCTTACTTCGGAATCATATTCGACCTACTCATAATCCCAATGTTACTTTGGAAAAAAACTAGATTGTTTGGTTTCTATCTATCTTTATTCTTTCATTTGTTTAATTCGGTGGTGTTTCAAGTAGGTATCTTTCCGTATATGTCGATTGCATTTGCCTTACTTTTCTTTTCTTCGGAAACATTAAACAAACATTTTCTTAAAAACAGAAACCGAAAATTATATACTGGAAGTGAAATAATTATACCAAAACACAAATATATACTTATCGGTATATTTTCAGTTTATTTTATTTTTCAAATAGGTTTGCCGTTACGACATTGGGCAATAAAAGACGATGTTTTATGGACCGAAGAAGGACACCGATTAAGTTGGCGAATGATGTTGCGAAGCAAAAGCGGCACCTTAACCATTCGGGTAGAAGACAAAGCTACAGGTAAAAAGAAAGTATATAATTACCGTAAAATTCTTTCAAAAAAACAAAGCCGAAGTATTAAAACCAAACCCGATTTAATGTGGCAATTTGCCCAACGAATTAAAAAAGAAGAAAAGAAAAAAGGAAATGATGTAGCAGTTTATTTTTCATCTAAAGTAAGTGTAAATGGGGGACCTTATTTTCAATTTACCAATCCAGATGTGGATATAGCTGCTCAAAAATGGGAACCTTTTAAACATACCGATTGGTTATTGCCTTCGCCTTTGGATTATCATAAAAAATAATCCTATTAATTAAGACCTTTCAGGTTTTGAAAACCTGAAAGGTCTGTGTAACTTTGCAACCTCAATAAATTAGGATTATGTTACAAGTAAACGAAATACGCGAAAACAAGGAAAAATTCATTCAAGCATTAAGCAAAAGAAACTTTGATGCTGTTTCAATTTTTGAAGAAGTGTTGCAAACCGATGAACTTCGCAAAACAACGCAATCAAAATTAGATGAAACCTTATCGCAATCCAATTCGTTTTCTAAAGAGATTGGTATTCTTTATAAAAATGGAGAGGCTCAAAAAGCGAACCTATTAAAAGAAAAAACCACTCAATTAAAAGAGGTTTCAAAAGAACTTACCGAAACTCTAAATAATTCCGTTGAGAAATTGCAAGAATTGCTTTTTACCATTCCGAATATTCCAAATGAATTGGTTCCTGCTGGAGTTGATGAAGATGATAATGAGGAAGTTTTTATTGAAGGTGAAATTCCGAAGCTTTCAGAAAACGCTATGCCTCACTGGGAATTGGCCAAAAAATACGACCTCATCGATTTTGAATTGGGCGTTAAAATTACTGGCGCAGGGTTTCCTGTTTATAAAGGAAAAGGTGCAAGATTACAACGGGCTTTAATCGCTTATTTTTTAGATAAAAATACCGAAGCTGGTTATACAGAATATCAAGTGCCGTATTTGGTAAACGAAGCTTCTGGCTTTGGTACTGGGCAATTACCAGATAAAGAAGGTCAGATGTATCACTCAACCGTGGACGACTTATACTTAATTCCAACTGCCGAAGTTCCTGTAACAAATATGTTTCGTGGAGACCTTAGAACCCATTCAGAATTACCCATTTTATGTACCGCCTACACACCTTGTTTTAGACGTGAAGCAGGAAGTTACGGTGCACACGTTCGAGGATTAAACAGATTACATCAATTTGACAAAGTAGAAATTGTTCGAATTGAAAAACCCGAAAATTCATACAACGCTTTAACAGGAATGGTAACCCACGTAAAAGATATTTTAAGAGAATTGAAATTGCCTTTTAGAATCCTTAGACTTTGTGGTGGCGATTTAGGTTTTACGGCAGCTTTGACCTATGATTTTGAAGTGTTTTCAACCGCACAAGACCGTTGGTTAGAAATTTCATCGATTTCAAATTTTGAAACTTTTCAGGCAACTCGTTTAAAATTACGTTATAAAGACGAGGATGGAAAAAACAAACTGGCACATACTTTAAACGGAAGTTCCTTAGCATTGCCAAGAGTTTTAGCGGGTATTTTAGAGAACTATCAAACTCCTGAAGGCATTAAAATTCCTGAAGTATTGGTTCCTTATTGTGGCTTCGATATAATTAATTAATCCTTTATTTAATTTGAAACCTCTTGTTACGGTAGATTGGCTTTCTGAAAATTTAAATCATCCAGATTTGGTGATTTTAGATGTCAGTTTGGAATCTAATGTGGCAAATATTGAAGTTGAATTTCCAAACATTCAAATTAAAGGTGCTCTTTATTTTGATTTAAAAGGAAAGTTTTCAGACCCAAACAACAAACTCCCTAACACCTTACCAAATCCTGAAGAATTTGCTAAAGAATCCAGAAAATTAGGGATTAACAATAACAGTATTATTGTAGTGTATGATAATATCGGAATTTATGCAAGCCCAAGAGTTTGGTGGATGTTCAAGTCTATGGGTCACAAACATATTTCAGTATTAGACGGAGGTTTACCCGAATGGATTCAAAAGGAAAAACCAACTGAAAAATTTCAAAAACAAACAATCAAAGAAGGTGATTTTAAAGCAAATCTTCATTTAGAATTTCAGAAAAACGCTTCAGAAATATTTCAAAACATTAATAGCAAAGAAGCAATTGTAGTAGATGCTCGTTCTAAAGGTCGGTTTTGTGGTTTAATTCCTGAAACCAGAGAAAATTTAAAAAGCGGACATATTCCGGGTTCGGTTAATCTTCCGTTTTTAGAAGTTTTAAGGGATGGTAAATTACTTCCTAAAGAAAAATTATTACAGATTTTTGAAAAGCAAAACCTGTTAAATTCTCCTTTACTATTTACTTGTGGTTCCGGATTAACAGCTTGTATTTTAATAGTAGCTTCAGAAATAATCGGAAATAAAACCAACTATTTATACGATGGTTCTTGGACCGAATGGGGACAATTAGAAGGGGTTCCCATAGACAAATAATCCCTTCATTTTTGACATTTTATTAATAAATCTATTTCCTATCTTTAACCCGTGCATAAACTCCTATTTATATTATTTTTTATTTCGATTTCGGCAGTAAATGCCCAAAACGATTTGTTGGCAAAAAATTATTTTAAACAGGGGGAATACGAAAAGGCACTTTCTTTATATTCAAAACTTTATAAAAAATCACAACGTTTCGATTATTTTAATTCTTTAGTCGCAACCAATCAACAACTAGAAAATTACCAAGAAGCAGAAAGATTATTACAAGAAAAGATTAATTCTCAACGAGTAATTCCTCAATTATATGTAGAATTGGGTTATAATTATGCACTTCAGAAAAAAGATTCCTTAGCGACAATTAATTATGATAAAGCAATTCAATATTTAAATGGAAAGATTAATTATGCGGGTAGCATTGGCAGGGCTTTTGAAAAATATAGCCTCGTAGAACAAGCCATAGAAACTTATGAAACTTCTATGAAAACAAATCCAGATGTGGATTATAGTTACCAATTAGCACGATTGTATGGCGAACAAGGAGATTTGGAAAAAATGTTTGGCAGCTACCTTAATTTAATCAGAAAAAACAGGGCTTACAAAGGCATTGCCCAACAGAATTTTAGTCTTTACGTTACTGAGGACCCAAGTAACGAAGCGAATATTTTACTTCGGAAAGCATTGCTTCAAAAAATACAAAAACAACCCGATATTATGTATAATGAATTGCTGAGTTGGTTATTTATTCAGCAGAAAGATTATAAAAAAGCTTTCACTCAAGAAAAAGCGATTTATAAACGCATGGGTGATGATGATTTAACGGGAATTGCAGCTATAGCAAATATTGCTATTGAAGATGAAGATTATGAAAATGCAAGAATCATCGTTAATTACATCATAGATAACGCTCCAAATATGGAGACAAAAATTGAAGGCTATCAACAATTAATAAAGATTGAAATTAAGACTTCAACAAAAAAAGAGTATCCTAAAATTGAAAAGAAATACGAAAATTTATTAGATGAATTTGGTCGTGGAAAAGAAACGTATAAACTTCAGGTTAGTTATAATTATTTTCTGGCTTTTGAATTAAACAAAAAAGAGAAAGCAATTTCAAATTTAAAAACCCTTTCTAAACAAAATTTATCAAGATTTCAAAATGCTACAGTAAAAATGGTTCTGGCAGATATTTTGGTTTTTGACGAGAAATTTAATCAAGCATTAATTTATTATTCTCAAGTTCAGAAGGAAGTAAAAGGAACTGGAATAGCTCAAGAAGCTCGTTTTAAAGTAGCAAAAACAAGTTATTTTAAAGGTGATTTTGAATGGGCACAAGTGCAATTAGATGTGTTAAAAAAATCGGCTACTCAGTTAATTGCCAACGATGCGATGCAACTCAGTTTATTGATTAAAGACAATAGTTTAGAAGACTCTACTCAAACCGCATTAAGACAATATGCAAGGGCAGATTTAATGGCATTTCAGAAAAGAGAAACGGAAGCAATTAAGGTTTTAGAAGGAATATTAGAAAACCATAAAGGCGAAAAAATTGAAGATGAAGCCTTGCTTAAAATGGGCGAACTTTACGAAATTAAAGGAGAATACAAAAAGGCGGAAGCTTCCTATTTAAAATTAATCCAGTTTTATAATGAAGATATTTTAGCCGATGATGCACATTATAGATTGGCAAAATTATACGAAACAAAACTCGGCTTGCCCGAAAAAGCAAAGCAGTACTACGAGCAAATTATTTTTAATTTTGAAGATAGTATTTACTTTGTCGAAGCCCGAAAAAAATTCAGAATGCTTCGTGGTGATGAGATTGAATAAAATTGAATGAATCACTTCGATATTACGAAGATTCGGAACTCGTTCCTCACATCACTCAGTGACCTTTGAAGCAAGTACCCTGAGTGGCTGACGCAGGAAGCTGTATCGAAGAGTACGGAAAGTGTTTTTCTAAAAAATTATATAGAAGAGTGCCTATTTAGAAATTGAAATTTATTAAAATGATTATATACAACGTAACTGTTAACATAGAAGAAAGTATTCACGAAGAATGGCTAAATTGGATTAAAAATCACATTCCTAAAGTGCTTTCTACAGGGCATTTTTCTGAAGCTAAATTAACGCGTGTTTTGGTAGAAGAGGAAATGGGTGGAGTTACATATTCAATTCAATATCGTGCAAAATCACGAGAAGCATTAAACAATTATTATCAAGTTAACGCTGATAAACTAAAAAGTGATGGATTATTAAAATTTGGAGATAAAATGTTAGCTTTTAGAACAGAACTCGAAATTATTGATGAATTTACAGTAACCCAAAATTAGTATGTTCTCAAAACAAGTAAAAGCAAAAAAGTATTTAGGTCAGCATTTTTTAAAAGACGAAGAAGTAGCTAAAAAAATAGCCGATACCGTAACTTTAAAAGGTTATAAAAACGTCTTAGAAATTGGACCAGGAATGGGTATGCTTACCAAATACCTCCTTGAAAAAGACATGGAGGTAATTGCAATGGAATTGGATTCAGAATCGGTAAAATATCTTGGTAAAAACTATAAAAACAAAAACCTACAGGTGATTCCTGCCGATTTTTTAAAATTCGATTTAACAAATTTTTTTAATGGCGAGCAATATGCAATCACAGGAAATTTTCCCTATAACATTTCCACTCAAATTGTTTTTAAAACACTAGAATGGCGAGATCAGATTCCAGAATTTACGGGTATGTTTCAGAAAGAAGTCGCCAAACGTATTTGCGAAAAAGAAGGCTCTAAAACCTACGGAATTATGTCTGTTTTAGTACAAGCATTTTACGATGCAGAATATTTATTCACCGTACCTCCCACCGTTTTTAATCCGCCACCAAAGGTAGAAAGTGGTGTGCTTCGATTGCGAAGAAAAAAGGATTATAGCCTTCCGTGTAACGAAAAAATGCTATTTAAAGTGGTAAAAACTGCTTTTCAACAAAGACGAAAAACAATGCGAAATAGTTTAAAAGTCTTCAATCTTTCTGATAAATTAAAAGAAGACACTATCTTTGACCAACGTCCGGAACAATTATCGGTTTCAGAATTTATAGCGCTCACTTTAAAATTGGAGAACGATGCAATTTCAACTAACAGCTGATTATATCCAAAAAGTAACCCAGCTCATTGCCAAAAAAGATGGTAATGCACTTCGGGAATTATTACACGAAATTCACTTTGCCGACATTGCCGAATTATTAGAAGAATTAAATTCTAAAGAGGCGACTTATCTTATTAAGTCTTTGGAAAGCGAAATTACTTCGGAAGCCTTAATGGAGCTAGATGAAGATGTTCGTGAAAAAATTCTAAAACGTCTTTCTCCTGAAGAAATTGCTCAAGAATTAGAAGAAATGGACACTGATGATGCTGCCGATGTGGTGGCTGAATTGGATGATCATATTCAGAAAAAGGTAATCGATAATATTGAAGATGAAGAGCACGCATCCGATATTGTAGAGCTTTTAACTTACAATGAAGATACTGCTGGAGCTCTAATGGCAAAGGAGTTAGTTCAAGTAAAAGAAACTTGGACCGTAGCAGGTTGTGTTCGTGAAATGCGAAGACAAGCTGAAAATGTAACTCGGGTACATTCTATTTATGTAACCGATGAAGATGGAAAATTAAAAGGTAGACTTTCATTAAAAGATCTTTTAACCGCATCTGCAAAAACACATATTAGCGAAGTTTATATTCCGAAAGTAGATTATGTTACTGTAGATACTGAAGATGAAGAAGTGGCAAGAATCATGCAAAAATACGATTTGGAGGCCATTCCTGTGGTGGATGAAAACGGGGTTTTGGTAGGAAGAATTACCATCGATGACATCGTAGATTTTATTAAGGAAGAAGCCGAAAAAGATTACCAAATGGCTGCGGGTATTTCGCAAGATGTAGAAGCAGATGATAGTATTTTTCAGTTAACAAAAGCAAGATTACCTTGGTTGGTTTTAGGACTTTTTGGAGGGCTCGGAAGTGTATTTATACTTCAAAGTTTTGAAAGTATTATGAACAATCCAGAGCTAAAAACACTCTTCTTTTTTACACCTTTAATTGCTGCGATGGCAGGAAATGTTGGCGTTCAATCCAGTGCAATTATCGTTCAAGGTTTAGCAAATGATATTGTTAAAGGGAGTTTATTTAATCGGTTATTAAAAGAAGTAGGTTTAGCACTAATAAACGGTAGTGTTTTAGCACTTCTAGTTATTATCTTTGGGTTTTTTATGCAATATGAAATCGAGTTTAGTTTAACTATAGCGATTTCAATGCTTACCGTTATTATTATCGCTTCTTTAATTGGGACCTTTGTTCCTATAATTTTAGACAAAAGAGGAATTGATCCAGCAATAGCAACAGGTCCTTTTATTACAACGAGTAACGATATCTTCGGAATATTTTTATTCTTTTACATTTCAAAAATTATTTTAGGCTTTTAAAATGAATGTTTATTCTGAAATATTTACTGTTCCCGCTTCAGCAATAGATGAAAGAAATCACGTAAATAATTTAGCTTATTTACAATGGTGTGTTGATGCTGCTGAAAAACACTGGAATAAATTTACAAGCTCAGAAATTGAAAAAAATTATGTGTGGTTTGTATTAAATCATACCATCGATTATAAAAATGCTGGTTTTCTGGGTGAAGAATTAAAACTCACCACTTGGGTAGAAAAAAATGAAGGCGTTAAAAGTGAGCGTCATTATAAAATTATACGAATTAAAGACGATAAAACTTTAATTGTAGCAAAAACAGTTTGGTGTTTACTCAATGCTAAAACCCTTCGTCCTACCAAAATTACAGAAGAAATTAAATCTCTTTTTCAATGAACATTCTTCACTTAGACCAAAATCATCCATTACTTATAAGCCAATTAAATGAAGCTGGTTTTTCCAATGTTAAGGATTATACTTCCTCTAAAACTGAAATAGAAAAAATGATTTCAAACTACGATGGAATTGTGATCAGAAGTCGTTTTAAATGCGATCAACAATTTATCGATGCAGCTACCAATTTAAAATTCATCGCTCGTGTAGGTGCAGGTTTGGAAAGTATCGACATTCCGTATGCTAAAGAAAAAGGAATCGTATTAATCTCCGCTCCAGAAGGAAATAAAAATGCCGTTGGCGAACATACTTTAGGAATGATTCTTTCCCTCTTCAATAAGCTAAACAAAGCAGACCAAGAAGTTAGAAACGGACACTGGAATCGTGAAGAAAATAGAGGGATCGAACTCGATGGAAAAACCGTTGGAATTATCGGTTATGGAAATATGGGAAAGGCTTTTTCAAAAAAACTTAGAGGTTTTGACTGTAAAGTGCTTTGTTATGATATTAAAGATAATGTTGGTGATAAGAATGCGATTCAAGTAGATTTAAAGACCTTTCAGAAAGAAGTAGATATAGTAAGTCTTCATACCCCTTGGACACCTTTAACTAATAAAATGGTGGACTCAGGATTCATAAATAGTTTTTCAAAACCTTTTTGGTTATTTAATACAGCAAGAGGAAAAAGTGTGGTGACTTCAGATTTAGTTGCCGCTTTAAAAACTGAAAAAATACTAGGTGCAGGATTGGATGTACTGGAATATGAAAAAAGCTCTTTTGAAACTTTGTTTAAAGAAAATGTTACATCGAGCGCAGTCGAGATGCCAAAACCACTACAAGAATTATTAGCAATGGACACTGTAATTTTAAGTCCACACGTTGCTGGTTGGACTGTGGAAAGCAAAATTAAATTAGCTAAAACGATTGTCGATAAAATTATTCGTGCATTTCATTCTTAATTTTTAACAAATATAATAATAGTAACAGGATTAGGAGGTTTTTTCTTTAAATCGACCGACCTAGATACATTAAAAAAATGGTATAAAACTCATCTAGGATTAAACACTAAGGAGTATGGATGTACTTTTAAATGGAAAGATAAAAACGGAAAAGACTGCACTACATAATGGACCCATTTAAAGCCGATACCGATTATTTTGAACCTAGTAAAAAGGAATTTATGATGGATTTCAGGGTTGAAAATATCGTGGAATTAAAAAAATTATTAGTTGAAGAAGGGGTTCAAATTGCCGGAGACATTCAAGAATTTGTTTATGAAAAATTTCTTTGAAAACTAGATAATGACGGTAACAAAATAGAACTTTGGTAACCTATTGATGAATCACTTTAGTTAATTTTGTATATTTACAATCAACATAAAAAAACTATCAAATTATGAGTAACCAAAACAACAATAACTTCGAGAAGGAGGTAAAAGATTCAGCTAATGAATTTAAAGAAGGTTGGAATCAAGCAACTGACAATGGTGAAAACAAAAAATTAATTGCTGGATTATTAGGAATATTAATTGGTGGATTTGGAGTTCACAAATTTATTCTAGGATATACAAAAGAAGGAATTATTCAAATTTTACTTAGTTTTCTTTGTGGAATTGGAGCTATTATTGGATTAATTGAAGGAATTATCTATTTAACAAAATCTGATGAAGAATTTTACAACACTTACCAGGTTGGAAGAAAGCCTTGGTTTTAAATCGTAATTTTATTTAAAATAAAAAAAGCCATTGAATTAATTTTCAATGGCTTTTTTGTATACATTTATAATGGTCATTCTTAATGACTCATCATTGCTCTTTTAGCTTCTGCTTCAAGATTTACATAAGGAGTTCCTTCAACAGTAACACCTACAAAGTCAATTTTCCCTCCATTAAATTTACTTGGTGTTGGGTACAATCCACTTACAGCATCTGCACTATCATAACCAACACATAAACCGTCACCCGATAATGTGAATTTTGCAGGTTGAGTTCTCATAGGACCTTCTGCAACCACCTTACCATCAATATAAAGTTTTGTATGACCCAAAGATTCTCCTTTTTCTCCTGTTTTTTCTCTAATAAATTCCATACCAACCGTATATTTTCCTGGTTTTAATTTTATATTAGATTTAAAAACTTGCTCTGGTTTAATTCCTAAGAAGTTATATACATAGTATAATTCTTTATCTTTAATAAATAACGTGTGCCCTCCAAAACGAGAACCGTGAGCAAATATTACACCTGAAGTTTTATCTGTAACCTCAACATTTGCTAATATTTTATAAGAACGTCCTCTTACATTTACAGCATTCCCTTCTGGTACCGCTGCAGCAAACGGATAATAAATATAACGGTCTCTTGCTGGTTCTGCAGAGGGTCTTTCTATACCAATTATTTCAGCAGCACTTCTATCATCTAGTGGTAAAACATTGTTTATTTCTGCTTCTACAAACCAAGCATCTACTAATTCTTTTAATTTTTCAGGATTTTCTTTTGCTAAATCGTTAGATTCTGATCTATCAACAGCAACGTGGTATAATTCCCAATCATCTTCATCAAATTTTCCTACACCAGAAAGCGGTGCGTGAACAGCTGCTGCTTTCCAACCATCTTTCCAAATTCCTCTTGAACCTAACATGGCAAAATATTGTACTTTTTTCTCTGTAGGGTCATTTGGTTTCGCATCAAAAGTATATGCCATAGAAACTCCAGATAAAGGAACTTGTTTAACTCCATTATGAACTGCAGGCATTTCTAATCCTATTAATTCTAATAAAGTAGGAACAATATCTACTGAGTGATGGTATTGATTACGAATCTCTCCTTTTGCTTTAATTCCTTTTGGCCAAGAAATAACTAATGGATCATTTGTTCCGCCAGCATATTGTGAGTAACGCTTAAACATTTTGAAGGGTGCTGAAAATGCAGATGCCCATCCTGTTGGGTAATGCTGGTATGTTTCAGGGCCACCTAAAACATCTAAATATTGCATATTTTCAGATAATTCATCTGGATACCCATTAAAGAATTTATTTTCATTTACAGAACCATTAGGAGAACCTTCTCCTGATGCTCCGTTATCAGCTGCATATAATACAATGGTGTTTTCTAATTGTCCGCTTTCTTCTAAGTAATCAATTACTCTACCTACTTGTGCATCTGTAAATTCAGAAAAACCAGCATATACTTCTGCCATTTTTGCGAATAATATTTTCTCATCGTCATTTAAAGTATCCCAAGGACGAACCATATCAATAGCTTGTGCCATATCTTCTCGCATAGGGTTCATCGGTGTATTTACGGTGCCTTCTGGTAAAATTCCTTTTTCAATCATACGTGCAGTAACCCAGTCTCTGTAGGCATCATACCCAGCATCAAATTTACCTTTGTATTTGGCAATATATTCTTTTGGTGCGTGGTGAGGTGCGTGATTTGCTCCTGGATTGTACCATAGATACCAAGGTTTAGATGGATTTGTTGCTTGTTGGTCACGTAACATTCCTAAGGCGTGATCTGCTAAATCTTTTGAAAGGTGGTATCCTTCTTCAAATTCTCTTTCAACAAAATGATTGTCTTCAATTAAATCTGGATACCATTGATTGGTTTCTCCACCGATGAATCCGTAAAAACGATCCCAACCCATTTGCAATGGCCATTGTTTTTTACTTCCTCCAGATGCAACATCTTGCTCCGGTACATTGTGATTTTTTCCTATCCAAAAAGTACTGTATCCATTTTCTTGTAAAATCATAGAAAGCGGAGCTACTTCTGGTCCCATTCTACCATTTGCTCCAGGAAATCCATCGGCAGTTTCAGTAATTGCAGCCATCCCATTTAAATGGTGATTTCTTCCTGTTTGAATTGTAGAACGCGTTGGAGAACACAAAGCAGTTGTATGCCATTGGGTATAAGTTAACCCATTCGCGGCTAACTTATCCATTGTTGGCATATTAATGCCCCCACCGTAGGGCGACCAAGCACCTAAGCCTGTATCATCATACAAAATAAATAATATATTTGGAGCACCTTCTGGTGCAGCTTTTGGAGTGTATGCTGACCAATCTGATTGAGAATCTCTAATATCAAGGGCTATTTTACCCTTGAATTTGTTGGTACTACTCTCGGTAGTTTTGGTTTCTTTTGTGTTTTGATCACAACTGATTATCGTTGTAAAAAACAATCCTAAAACAATAGATTTTAGAAGGTAAGATAATTTTTTAGTTTTCATTAATTAGTTTTTAGTGTAGCCAGTAAATTTAATTCTAATTAAATTAAAAAAACATATCATTTGATGCTTTTTAGTTTTTTCTTAATCCTGTGGATAGTTAAGGGAGTAATTCCCAAAAAACTGGCAATGTGTTTGTCAAAAGCAGTTTCAATTAAAATAGGATTCCAGGTAATTAAATCTACATATCTTTCCTCGGATGTCATGGTTACAAAAGTGTTTAAACGATACGACAGCGTGACAATTATTTCTTTTAAAAAGCCAAGATAGAATTTCATAATTTTAGGATTACGATACCCTAAATTTTCTAATTCACTAACATCAAATTTTAAATAATGAATTTCGCCAATAGCTTCAATATCTAGTGTTTGAATTTCATCACCAAAAACATTAGCATCACCCATTAAATGCCCTTCGGCTCTAATAAAATTGTTTATTTCCTGCCCTTTTTCATTTATACAATATGCACGAGCTACTCCCTTTAAAATAAACAGTAGGTCTTTATCTATTTTACCACTTTTTAGTAGGATTCCTTTATTATTAGAAGTTTTATATGTTGTAATTGATAAGAACCCCTCCCGCACTTCTTCCTCTAAATTTGGAAAATAGTTAATGATTAACTCTTTTATTTCAGCTTTTGATAATTTCATTGCAAATTTATTTATTCCTCCTCATTTTTTGTAGAATATTTCTTTTCCCATTCGGCTTGAAACTCTTCCATTACAGGTTTTACGGTACTTTCCGGAAGGTCGGCAATTCTAATATACATTAAACCATCTACTGCATTATTAAATAATGGATCCACATTAAAGGCTACTACTTTTGCATTTTGTTTAACGTATTTTTTAAGTAGTACGGGCATTCGTAAACTTCCAGGTTCTATCTCATCGATAATCTTATCAAACTTATTTAAGTCGGCTTTACTTGCATCAAAAACAAAATCTTTATCCGCATCTTTCAATTTCACTTTATACTCTTTTTTCGGTTTAATATACTGGGCTACGTAAGGATCGTAATAATTGGATTTCATAAACTCAATCATTAACGATTTTGAAAATTCTGAAAACTTATTACTTATACTCACTCCTCCAATTAAATAACGATGCTCTGGAAAACGAAGTGTTGTATGTACAATTCCTTTCCAAAGCAGAAATAATGGCATTGGTCGTAATTGAAATTCTTTTATGATAAAAGCACGACCCATTTCGATAGATTTACTCATCATTGGGTACAACTCCGGCTCAAAACGGAATAACTCCTGAAGATAAAAACCATTAATTCCGTATTTCGAAAATATCTGAGAACCTAAACCCATTCTGTAAGCTCCTGCAATTTTTTTTGTGCCTTTATCCCATAAAAACATATGGTGATAATACGCATCAAATTTATCTAAATCTATCGCTTTATTGGTTCCCTCTCCTATTTCTCGGAAAGTAATTTCACGAAGCCTTCCTATTTCTTGAATGATATTCGGAATACTCGGTGCTTCTGCTAAATAGACTTCGTAATTTTTACTTTTTAAAAGCCTTTTATCGTTTTTTAATAAATCTTCGATCTCTTTTTCAATAATAGAAACCGATACGGGTTTTACAATTTTTTTGGGCGGTTTCGGAAATTTTAAATTCTTCGGAAGACTCTCTAACAACGTTTTCTTTTCAAAAGCATTGGAAAGCATATAGGTTTTACGTCTTATAAAATTGGTGAAATCTTCTAAGGATTCATGTTCCAATTGGTCTTTTACCGAAATAGGTTTCCCAATTCTAACTTTTATTAATCGTTCTTTTTGGGTAAGCACTTCCGAAGGTAATTTTGCAGTTCGGAGGGTATCGCTCATTTTTGCTAACCGATAAAAAACCTTGCTATTTTTAGCATGAAAATAAATAGGAACTATTGGAACCTTTGCTCGTTGTGCTAACTTCATAGCTGCTTCTTCCCAGGGTTTATCAACGATTAATTTCCCGTCTTTATAGGTAGAAACTTCTCCTGCCGGAAAAATACCTAAGGGTTTTCCGTCTTGTAAATGTTTCATAGAAGCCTTAAAACCTCCGATGCTCGATTGCACGTCTTGCTTGCCTTCAAAAGGATTAACAGGCATTACATATGGCTTCATTGGTTTAATACGTTGCAATAAAAAATTAGCTATTATTTTAAAATCTGGACGGTATTCTAATAGTAGTTTTAACAATAATATGCCATCTATTCCTCCTAAAGGGTGATTGGAAATAGTAATAAAAGCACCGTTTTTAGGAAGTCGCCGAAGGTCTTCTTCAGGAATTTCAAACTTGATTTCATATTCATCAAGCAGGGCATTCATAAAATCTAAACCTTCTAAATGTTTATGCTTATCATACACTTTATTGATAGCAGAAATTTTAAGAATCCGCATTAAAGACCAACCCAAAAAAGCACCTACAAAGCCAAACTTATCGACATTAATGGCTTTTGCCACTTCTTTTGCATTGACTATACCCATAAAGAATTAAATAATTTTTAAACTGATTTTTAAATTTCAGCTAATAGCAAATATAAGAAAAATCCAATTGTGTTATTCCTTGACAATCATCTGTACAGTTTCTCGGCTTTCTTGTTTTAGCAACATTTCTTTTCCTTTAAGAAGGTCTTTAATTTCCGAAGCATTGGAATGCCGAACCGTATAAAGCGTAACATTTTCATTCCAAGAAACAAGGAACGTTTCTCTTAATTTTGAAAGTAACTCGTCTAATTTATCATATTTATTATCCATACATACCGAAAAACTAATGGCAGAATTTTGTATTAAATTCACCTTCATTTTAAACTGATGAAGCAATTTAAAAACTTCGCCAATATTGTTTTCCATCATAAATGAAAAATCCAAAGATGAAAGGGAAATCAATACTTGATTTTTCTTCAATATAAAACAAGAAATTGAAGGATCTAAGGCCACTCCTTTTCCAACACAGGTTCCTGCTCCTTCGGGATTATAAAACGATTTTACAAATAACGGAATCTCTTTGCGTTGCAAGGGTTGTAAAGTTTTTGGGTGAATTACAGTTGCTCCGTAAAAAGCCAATTCTATCGCTTCTCTGTATGAAATATGATGCAATAATTGGGTCTTTTTAAAATAACGTGGATCTGCATTTAAAACTCCTGGAACATCTTTCCATATAGTCACACTTTGAGCATTTAAACAATAGGCAAAAATCGCTGCCGTATAATCACTGCCTTCCCTACCGAGTGTTGTGGTAAAATTATGTGTATTTTCTGAAGCGATAAAACCTTGGGTAACGGTGATTCCTGTTTTAGTTACTTTTGTTAAAATGTTTTTTTGAGTACGCTCCCAATCCACCAAAGCATCGCGGTAATTGGTATTGGTTTTTATACAATTTCTAGCTTCTAAAAATGAATTATTACAATTGTTTTCTGAAAGATATTCTGAAATAATGGTGGTTGAAATCAGTTCTCCAAAACTTACCACTTGATCATACACAAAAGAGTGATTGGTAGATTTATTACTTTCTACAAACAAATGAAGCTCATTAATTAATTTCAATATTTTTTTAAAAACGGGATGCGAAGTGTTTTCAAATAATTCTGAAATAATCTGAAAATGAAAATCATAAACAGAGGCGATTTGTGCTTTTACTTCGACTGGATCTGAAAAATAAAAATCAACCACTTTCTCCAAAGCATTGGTTATTTTTCCCATTGCCGAAACAATAACAACTAAGTTTTTCTCTTCGGTTGTGTTGATTACCGAAAGTAAATTTTTAACTCCTTTGGCATCTTTTACGGATGCTCCACCAAATTTATAAACTTTTAAATTCATTGTTTTCAAAGGTATGAAATCTTATAAAGTTGCTATATAATTTTTAATTCCGTCTTCGTCCATTTGAGCAATGTACCAATCTTTCATCACATTGGCACCGCTTCGTTCATAGAATTTAATGGCTCCAATATTCCAATTTAGTACTGCCCATTCAATTCTTTTTACTTTTTTATCAGCAGCATATTGAATCACTCTTGTATAAAGTGCTTTTCCTATTCCGCTTCCGCGTAAATTCTCTTTTACTATCAAATCTTCTAAATGAATTGCTCTTCCTTTCCAAGTAGAAAAACGATAATAAATTAATGCCATTCCAACGATTTCATCTTCCATTTCAGCAACAAAACAAGTAAATAATGGATCTTTTCCGAAGCCTTCCTTTACCAAATAATCGGCTGTAATAATTACTGCATCAGGTTCTTTTTCAAAAGTAGCTAATTCCTTTATCAAATCTAAAACCTGAGGCATATCGTTTGGAGTACTCTTTCAGATTAGGTAATTCATTGTTTTTTAATTTGAATTCACAAATATCGGTTCAAATTCTTTAAAAATACCGATATTTGCAGCAAATTCATCACAACCTAATTGTAATGACACAACACAGCAAAACCCTCGGCGAGTTTATCATAAATAAACAAAGCGAGTTCAAGTACTCATCTGGAGAACTTTCACGATTAATTAACTCCATTAGATTGGCAGGAAAAATCGTAAATCACGAAGTAAATAAAGCGGGATTAGTAGATATTCTAGGTACTGCTGGAGTAGAAAACATTCAAGGAGAAGAGCAACAAAAACTAGATCTTTATGCCAATGAAGTGTTTATAAACACCTTGGTAAATCGTGAAATTGTCTGCGGAATTGCAAGTGAAGAGGAAGATGATTTTATTTCGATAAAAGGAGGAAATAGTAAAAATGACAACAAATATGTGGTGTTAATGGATCCTTTGGACGGATCTTCAAACATTGATGTAAATGTTTCGGTAGGGACTATTTTTTCAATCTACAGAAGAGTTACACCAGCAGGAACTCCAGTCACCCTAGAAGATTTTTTACAACCCGGAAACCAACAAGTTGCCGCAGGTTATATTGTGTATGGAACTTCTACAATGATTGTATATTCAACGGGGCACGGTGTAAATGGCTTTACGTTAAATCCTGCTATTGGGACTTATTATCTTTCGCATCCTAATATGAAATTCCCTGAAAAAGGAAATATTTATTCGGTAAATGAAGGAAACTATATTCACTTCCCGAAAGGTGTAAAAAAATACATTAAATATTGTCAAGAGGAAAAAGATGATCGTCCTTACACTTCACGGTACATTGGTTCTTTGGTTTCCGATTTTCATAGAAATATGATTAAAGGAGGTATTTACATTTACCCTTCAACTTCTAAAAACCCTAACGGAAAATTACGATTGTTGTACGAATGTAATCCAATGGCATTTCTAGCCGAACGTGCTGGCGGAAAAGCAAGTGATGGTTTTACTAGAATTCTAGATATTAAACCAACAGAATTGCATCAACGTGTACCTTTTTTCTGTGGAAATAAAGAAATGGTAGAAAAAGCGGAGAAATTTATGCGTAAAGCTGAAAAGAAATAAGGATTACCCTTTCATTCTTTTTTCAATCATATACTTATACTCGTTAAATTTAATTTTTCTGGTATAAATCTCGATGGAGCTATGAATCAGTTCATTAGCTAGATTTCTAGTTGATTTCATGGAACAATCTTTGATTAGTTTAATTTATAATCTATCGTAAACCATCAAAAAATGAAAAAATTAGTGCTTATCCTACTCCTTATATTTAGTGCCACCATCATTGCACAAACCGAAAAATACGCTGGAAATTACGTAGCACATTTTGACTTTAACGAAAACGGTGTGATTACCTACACACTCATACTTAAACCCGACGGCTCTTTTACCTTTCATAATTACCGAAAAATAAGCACTAAAAATCCTGAAGAAAACTCCTACGGAAAAGGCACCTGGAAAGAGGAAAAAGACACTGTTTTATATTTCTACACCGATGCAAATTCGGATATTGATGATAAATATACTATCAACTTCACCAACACAAAAGCGCGTTATTATACTAAATCTCCTCGTGATAAATCGGATAAAATCGTAAAAACAAAACTGAAATTTTACGAATCGGATATCCCTTGGGTAAAAGGATGGGAACTTTTTAAGTTGTAACTATTTATTTACTCTTTTATAACTTTCATTGTGAAAGTACCTTTGTCTGTTTCTAACTGTACAAACAATAATCCACTAGAAATAGTTGAAACATTAATTTGAGATGCAGGATTATCTTCTTGCTCAACTAAGGCTCCTAAAAAGTTGTAAATTTTTATTTTATTAATTTTAATATCCTCAGTAGTTCTTATATTTATTGTTTCTTTTACTGGGTTTGGGTAAAGACTAATGCTTTTATTTACTGTAACATCTTCTACTTCCAAAATTGTTAAATTTTCATACCATGCTATTTTATAATCAACTGTTGAGGCAGAAAGCACATCCAAATCACCATCATTATCTATATCTGAAACATATAAAGACCTTGGAGCACCTACTTCTGTTGTTATTACTTGATGTAGTCCAAAATTACCTAATCCGTCTAAATTTTCATACCAAACAACTCCTCCTCCTAAGTCTTCTTGATATGCTGTAATTACATCAACATCACCATCATTATCAATGTCTGCACCAAGTACAACTCTTTCACGCTCAAGATCTGTTGTAATAATTTGTTCTACTCCAAAACTGCCAAGACCGTCTATGTTTTCATACCAAGCTACTTTATTACCAGATGTAGAAGCAGCTAAAACATCTATATCACCATCACCATCTACATCTATAGCATCTACAGAAAGCACTCCAATTGCATTATTACTAATTACCTGCTCAACTCCAAAATTACCCAGCCCGTCTGTATTTCTAAACCAAATTACTTCTGCTTCGCCTGTAGATATGGCTAACACATCCATATCACCATCGCCATCTAAGTCTTCTGCATAAACATCTCTAGCACTTAATGCACTATTAGTGATAATTAATTGTGGCCCAAAATTACCAAGTCCATCTGTATTTTTATACCAAGCAATTTTATTATCGCTAAAAGAAGCAGAGAGTACATCCATATCTCCATCACCGTCTAAGTCTACTGCATAAACAGAGATTGCTCCAGCTACAATTGTAGAAATGGTTATTTGCGTGCTAAAAGTTCCTAAACCATCTGGATTTTCAAACCAAAAGACGATACACTCAAATTCATTATAGCCCTTAGAAGCTACGAGAACATCCATATCTCCATATCCGACTAAGACT
>CAZIMW010000016.1:21702-27546 GCA_964540425.1 uncultured Flavobacterium sp. | reverse complement strand
CTTCTATTAAAGGAGGAACTTATATTCCCCTCTACGGAAGAGATTCGTTACAAGTAACTATTTCAGATTTTAAAATGGATAAATATCCTGTAACAAATCAAGAATATGTGAAATTTGTAAAAGAGCACCCTAAATGGAAACGCTCTAAAGTGTTAAGACTATTTGTAGATAAAAGCTATTTAATACATTGGCAATCTGATACCTTGGTTGGTGTTACCCAAAATTTAAATGCTCCTGCCACAAACATCTCTTGGTTTGCTGCAAATGATTATTGCGAATGTCAAGGTAAACGATTGCCTACTATTGACGAATGGGAATATGTTGCGATGGCAAATGAAAATATGCCAGATGCTCGGAGTTTAGAAAACTACAACGAATATATTTTAAGCTGGTACGAGAAACCAAAAACCTTTAATAATGAAATAGGATCAACTATTAAAAATTATTGGGGAGTTTGGGATTTACACGGGTTGGTTTGGGAATGGACTTCCGATTTTAATTCGGTTTTAGTTTCAGGTGAATCACGTAAAGATGTAGATAATGATAGTAACCTTTTCTGCGGAAGTGCAGCCATTGGCGCCACAGATTTAATGAATTATGCAGCTTTTATGAGATATGCAATTAGAGGCAGCGTAAAAGCAAAATATACAATGAAAAATCTAGGTTTCAGATGTGTAAAATCTATTGAAAACAACAAATAAATTATGAAACTAATAAAATATATTCCTTTACTTATCATATTCTTAGCATTGAGTTCTTGTAAAAACGATACGGCAACCTACCAATGTCCAATGAAATGTGAAGTCGAAAAAGTGTATCAAAAAGAAGGAAGTTGTCCTGTTTGTAAAATGGATTTAATGCCAATTACAAGCACTTCAAAAAAAATTATATCTGATGAAATTTCAGAAGAATCAATCTTCAATCTAACTTCAAAATGGAATACAGAAGAAGGCAAAACAATTCAATTAAAAGATTTAAAAGGAAAAACCTTGGTTATGGTAATGATTTATACCACTTGTAAAGCCGCTTGCCCGAGGTTAGTTGCAGATATGAGAAATATTGAAAAGCAAATTCCAAAAGAAAATCTAAAAAATGTGCAATTTGTTTTTGTGAGTATTGATCCAGAAACAGATACTCCAAAACGTTTAAAAGCTTTTGCTATAGAAAACTATATGGACGGCGAACAGTGGACGTTTTTGCAAGGAACCGTTGGTAGTGTAAGAGAATTTGCAAATGTATTAGCAGTGAAATACAAGGAAATATCTCCTATGGACTTTTCGCATTCTAATATTATTAGTGTCTTTAATAAGCAAGGAGAATTAGTCCACCAACAAGAAGGATTAGGAGTTGATAACAAAGAAACTGTCTCTAAAATAATTGAAACTTCAACAAACTAAAGTATCAAAAATGAAAAAAATTATTTCGATACTAATTTTATTAATTAGTACCTGTATAACTGCTCAGGAATTCAATCTTTCAGGAGAATTAAGACCACGTTATGAGAATAGGTTTGGTTTCAAAACACTTCGATCTGAAGGAGAAGAGGCGGGAAATTTTATTTCACAACGTACCCGAATTAATTTCAATTTTAAAAATACTAAGATGCGATTTAAAGTTGCTGTACAAAACGTTCGAGTTTGGGGAGATGTTGGCACTATGGCGGCAGATGACAAGGCAATTGCTTTTCACGAAGCTTGGGCAGAAGCTATTATTTCAGAAAAATGGAGTATGAAGTTTGGTCGCCAAGAAATAATTTATGATGACCACCGTATTTTTGGTAATGTAGGCTGGGCACAACAAGCACGTAGCCATGATGCTTTTTTAATAAAATTTACACCAAATAGCAACCATAGAGTAGATATAGGTCTTGCGTATAATGCGGATTCACAATCAGGAATTGGCGGCTTATATAGTAATGCTGCAGGATATAAAACCTTCCAATATGGTTGGTATCACGGTAAATTCAACAAAGTTCAATTAAGTTTTTATTTACTTAATACAGGAATTGAATATTTGCAAAATGAAGGAGAAGAAAATGAAGATAAAACAATCGAATTTATGCAAACTATTGGACCAAGAGCTACCTATAAAGACGGAAAAATTAATGCGAATGCTGCCATTTATTTTCAAACTGGAAAATCTCTAGACAAAACCGTAAGTGCTTCTTATTTTACAGCAAATTTTGGGTACAATATAACCGATAACTTTAGTGCAGGATTAGGAGGTGAATACCTTTCAGGAAAAGATATGAACGATACAAGTTCAGATATAAATTCCTTCGCTCCTCTTTTCGGAACCAATCATAAGTTTAACGGATGGATGGATTATTTTTATGTGGGTAATCACGCTAATTCTGTTGGTCTAACAGATGCTTATTTAACTTTTGGGTTCGAAAAAACAAGTTTTCAGCAAAACTAGTACCTCATTATTTCGCTTCAGCAGCAAAAGTTATTGATGTAAATGGTGTCGAAATGGAAAATTATTTAGGCACAGAAATAGATTTAGTAGTAGGCTATAAACTACAAAAAGGTATAAAGATAAACGCAGGGTATTCTCAAATGTTCGCCACAGAAACTCTGGGAGTTATTAAAGGTGGTGACAGCGACATAACAAATAGTTGGGCTTGGCTAATGATTACTTTTAAACCTAATTTATTTACACATAAGTTCCCAGAACCAGACGATAAATAAGATTCATTAATTAGTGTTAATGTCCCGGAGTATTTTTGTGTAAACAATTTACTCCGGTTTTTTTATTATTTATCATTATCTTTACTCAGACCTGATGCTATAAAAATGATTCCATTAAAAGAAATCTTTGAGCGACTAAATTCAGGAAAATAAAACAACTAGTAAATAGATAATATCATGGCAAAAAGTAAAGACTCTAGGAGAAACGTTAAAAAAGAAGCTTCTAAAACTCCAAAAGAAAAAAAAGCAGAAAAGAGACTAAAGAAATCTAAAAGAGATTAATAAGTAGCTTGAAAAACTACTTAATTATTTTTCTATAAGCTCCATTTTTATTAGCTGGTTTTTTTTTGATTCTTCCTTCCAATTTTTAAAAAATAGCGTTATGTTTGTATAGACATAACGCTATTAAAAATGATTACAGTAGAAGAAGCCTTTGAACTCGTTCAAAAAAATATTATTCCCACAACAACAAAACAAAAACAATCCGTTTTAAAATCCTTAGGTTTTGTGTTGGCAAAGACCGTTGTATCACCTATAAATATGCCTCCTTTTCGACAGTCGGCAATGGATGGTTATGCTTTAAATATACACGAAAACTCCAATTATAAAATTATAGATGAAGTAAAAGCAGGTGATGGTCATCATCCTGTTTTAAAGGAAGGTGAAGCGGTAAGAATCTTTACAGGTTCCGCCGTTCCGGATACGGCAAACACGGTGATTATGCAGGAAAAAGTCACTGCGGAAGGAACTTTACTTACCATCAATGAATCCTTTTCTATCAACGAAAACATTCGTCCTTTAGGAGAACAAGTCGAAAAAGGAGCCATCGCATTAGAAAAAGGCACCAAACTAACTCCAGCAGCCATTGGTTATTTAACCACCTTGGGGATTTCTGAAATTGAAGTTTTTACCAAACCATCCATCGCAATTGTCACTACCGGAAACGAATTAATTGAAGCAGGACAAGAACTTATCTACGGAAAAATTTACGAAAGCAACTCCGGAATGCTTCAAACTGCCCTGCAAAGTTTAGGCTTTGATAAGGTGACCATAACTAAAGTGAAAGATGATTTTACTTCCACTAAAAATTCATTAGAAAAAGCTATTTCAGAAAATGATATCGTGCTTATTTCTGGTGGAATATCGGTTGGAGATTATGATTTTGTTGGAAAAGCATTATTAGAATTAGGCATCGAACAAATATTCTATAAAGTAAAACAAAAACCTGGAAAACCACTTTTCTTCGGAAAAATGAAAAACAAACCTGTGTTTGCACTTCCTGGAAATCCTGCTTCAGCATTAAGTAGTTTTTATGTGTATGTACAACCTGCACTTCAGAAATTAGCTGGAAATATAGATTTTTCATTAACTAGATTGAAGGCAAATTTAACTACCGATTATTTTAAAAAAGGAGCCAGAGCACAGTTTTTAAAAGCTTCGGTAAAAAATGGAGAAGTAACTATTTTGGAAGGTCAGAGTTCGGCTATGTTATACACTTTTGCGATTGCAAATGCATTTGTATATGTGCCAGCAGAAGTTAATAATTTATCTAAAGGAGATGAAGTTGAAGTGATTTTGTTGCCTGTATAATTTGCCCGTTCGAGTGGTGATCACTGAGCGTACCGACTATTCGGGAGAAAACAGTAAAAAGAAGCCGGTCTCTGAGCGGAGTCGAAGAGATCAAATAATAAATAAGATGGTAGGATGAGATTCCTACTGGAGTTTATATTGAGCGAAGTCGAAATGCAGGAAAAGATGGAATATAAAATAAAAAGTAGAATCTGGATTGAAGCCGATGATAATGTGTTATTAGGTGAAGGTCGTGTAAAACTTTTAAAAGCGATTGACAAAAAAGGCTCATTATCCAAAGCTGCAAAAAGCATTAATATCTCTTATAAAAAAGCATGGACAATGATAGATTGTGTCAATAAATCGGCAAAAAAACCTGTGACCGAAAGTAGCACTGGAGGTAAAGGTGGCGGTGGCGCAACTCTTACTGAATATGGAAAAAAGCTAATTAAAGCCTTTGATGAAATTAATAAAAACTGCTGGATACATTTAGATACGCAAGTTGATAAGATAAACTCTTTGTGATTCTTTTTCATTAGTTATTACACAGAAATAAGAATAACGAATATCCAACCGCAGAATAACGAATGATGAAGTAAAATAAAAGACTAAAATTGAAACAAAAATTTACATACTATTTCAAATTAAAAACTTCGAAATTCGATATTGGTAATTCAATATTCGACATTTAAAAATGATCCTAGAAATAGAACATATCTGGCTTTTCCTTCTCATCCTTCCGGTGATTTCGTTTCTTTATTCAAGTGTGGGTCACGGTGGCGCAAGTGGTTATTTGGCATTAATGGCATTATTTTCGGTGACTCCAGAACTCATGAAACCCACGGCACTTCTTCTTAATCTCTTTGTCGCTGGTATTGCATTCTATTATTATTACAAGGAAGGATATTTTAACAAAAAACTGTTTTTTTATTTTGCAATTGCTTCTATTCCAATGTCATTTTTAGGAGGCTTTATTGAAGTAGATGCAACTATTTATAAAAAGGTTTTGGCGGTATTATTAATCTTTGCTGTATTAAAGATGCTCAACGTTTTCGGAAAAGAAACTGCCAAAATTAAAGATATAAAATTATGGCAAGGACTTTTGGTGGGTGGTGCTATAGGATTCTTTTCTGGACTGATAGGAATTGGCGGTGGCATCATTTTAAGCCCAGTAATTCTTTTATTACATTGGGGCAAAATGAAAGAAGCCGCAGCGGTTTCCGCTTTGTTTATTTGGGTGAATTCGGCTTCTGGACTAATAGGACAACTAAGTAGTGGCGTAAGTTTAGATATTCAATCTTTTGGGTTGGTTGCCATAGCTCTTGTAGGTGGTTTTTTTGGAGCTTACTACGGAAGTAAAAAAATGAACAATCAAAATTTAAGATACTTATTAGTATTTGTATTGGTACTTGCTTCGGTTAAATTATTTTATGTATAAATGATAAAAAAAGATGTAAGACCGCTACGCTGAAAGACGCAAGAATAAAGATTTGATGGTAACAAACATTCAAACCTAGATTATAAATTAAACTGATTTTAGTGATACTAAAACGAAGAGTATTTATATTAAAATTTAATTGAAAGA
>CAZIMW010000016.1:0-21676 GCA_964540425.1 uncultured Flavobacterium sp. | reverse complement strand
TATGAATAATAAAAACAACATAACCGCCATTATTCTCGCTGGAGGAAAAAGCTCCCGAATGGGTGCCGATAAGGGTTTTGTTTCTTATAATAACAAACCGTTTGTACAGCATATAATTGAAGTTGTAAAGCCACTAACAGACGAAATTATTATCATAAGCAACAATTCAAATTATGAAATTTTCGGACTAAAACGCTTCAATGATTTAATAGAAAACGCAGGTCCTTTGGCAGGAATTCAAACGGGGTTACACCATTCAAAAACCAAATATAATTTAGTGATAAGCTGTGATGTTCCTTTAATTTCTTCTGAATTATTAGAATTACTAATTAATGAAATTGATGCTACCTCCGAAGTCATTCAATTACAAAGTGGCGATAAAAAAATGCCCCTAATTGCTATCTATAAAAAAAGTTGTGAATCAAAATTTTCAGAAGCATTAAATCTAGGAGAACGAAGAGTACGAAAAGCACTAGAACAATGTGAAGTTAAAACCATTATCATTAAAAAAGCTTTAGAAAAACATACCGCTAACATCAATACCAAAGAAGATTTAAAAGAAATAATAGAATGAAACGAGCATGTTAAAATTTTTCACACCTAAGAAAATGACTCCCGACGCTTCGGGAGCGAACAGTTCCGATAACTATCGGAATGATCAAATAACAAATATTATAGACACATGAATTTGACAATAAAATATTTCGGACTTATTTCTGAAATCACCAACTGTTCAGAAGAGCAAATGGAGTTTTCAGGAAAAACAATATTAGATTTAAAAGAACAATTATTTCAGAAACATCCAATATTAAAACTCAAAGATTTTCAAATAGCACAAGACAACGAATTAGTAGAAAACGAAACAGAAATAACAGGATTAGAAATTGCATTATTACCTCCTTTTGCGGGGGGCTAAATTCCTGCGCAGGCAGGAATCTTATTAAATGAAGGTAATAATTAAAATACTTCCTGCAAGGCTTTAAAAACCTTGTAGGTATAAATTAAAAACAAAGCTGGTCAGGAAGAGATTCCTGCCGGAGTTTATATTGAGCGAAGTCGAAATACAGGAATTATGAGATACAACAGACATATAATATTATCAGAAATTGGTCAAAAAGGCCAAGACAAACTTTCCAAAGCTAAAGTTTTAGTAATTGGAGCAGGAGGATTAGGCTGCCCTGTTTTACAATATTTAGCTGCTGCAGGAGTTGGTTCTTTGGGAATTATGGATTTTGATATTGTTTCAGAATCCAATCTACAGCGTCAAATTTTATTTGGAAAATCCTCTTTAGGGCTAAATAAAGCTATTGCTGCAAAAGAACGTTTAGAAGATTTGAACGACTCTATTTCCATTAGATCTTTTACTAAAAAACTAACACATAAAAATGCAATTTCCCTCTTCAATTTCTATGATATTATTGTTGATGGCACCGATAATTTTGCTTCGAGATACCTTATAAATGATGCTTCAATAATTACTAGAAAACCTTTGGTTTATGCGGGTATTTATAAATTTGAAGGACAAGTATCTGTTTTTAATTATAAAGGCGGTCCAAGTTATCGCTGCTTGTTTCCAAATCCGCCAAAAGAAGGTGAAATTCCAAATTGTTCAGAAGTTGGAGTTTTAGGAATTTTACCCGGAATTATAGGAACCATGCAAGCCAACGAAGTGCTAAAACTCATATTAGAAATTGGCGATTTACTCTCAGGGAAAGTGCTTTATTACAACGCTTTAACAGCTCAATCCACAACACTAAAAATCAACAAATCTGAAAAAGAAATTCAGAAAGTATTAATTTCAGAATCCTTTTTTAATACGCTGGGGGATAATTTAAATTGTGAAATTTCTGTTCCTGAAATATCCATAAAAGAGGTACATAAAAACAAAAACAGCCTTTTTATTGATGTAAGAGAACTTGATGAATTAACCGAAATAAACGGTTTAAAAACGATTCATATTCCTTTAAGTGAAATTGAAAAAAACATTGAAAAGTTAGACTCGGACAATACAAAATTTATTTTTTGTCAAGCAGGAATAAAAAGCAAGAGAGCTGTTTCCATATTGCAAAAATATAATATTAACAATAGCCTTAGTATAAAAGAAGGGGCTTTAGAAATTAATGAGTATTTAAAAACATCCCCCTAACCCCCTTCAAAGGGGGAATTTATTCTAAGAAAATGTAGAGATAAAAAATTTAGAAAATGAAAGATAAAAAACCAAAAAACGTATTTAAAGAAGGAGCAATTTCTTCGGGATTTATAGCGACTTCTATCGCGCATCATCAAGTAAAAACACAAATTGGTGCTCACAATATATTTTTAGGGCAAGTACGTGCTGATGAGATTGATGGTAAAAAAGTGACTGAAATAGAATATACTGCTCACGAAGAAATGGCAAATCAAAAGTTTCACGAAATCCGAGAAGCTGCTTTTGAAAAATTCAACTTGAGCTGTATGCATATTTATCACAGTTTAGGAAAAGTACATGCAGGTGAAATCTGTTTGTTTGTTTTTGTTTCTTCACCCAGACGTAAAGAAGTTTTTCCAGCAATCGAGTTTATTGTTGAAGAAATTAAAGCAAACGTTCCTGTTTTTGGGAAAGAAATTTTTGAGGACGAAACGCATCAATGGAAAGTTAATAGTTAAAATAGAAGTAAAAACTCTTTGTGGTTAGTTATTTCACAGAGTTTCGCAGAGAACCACGGAGTTACACAGAGAAAAAAATATCGAATATCGAACCGATTAATTTCGAATAATGAAGTGAAAACAAAGTAAACTTCGACATTCAGCGTTCAAAATTCGTAATTCAAAATTCAAAATTCATATTATGGTAGACATCACACATAAAAGCAGCACATTAAGAACCGCAATCGCACAAGCCATTGTAAAAGTGAGCAAACCCGAAACGATTGAAGCAATAAAAAACGATACCGTCCCTAAAGGGAATGTTTTTGCTATGAGCAAAGCTGCGGGATTATTAGGCGTTAAAAAAACTCCCGAACTTCTCCCCGATTGCCATCCAATGCCCATCGAATTTGCAGGGATAGAATATGAAATCAACGGATTGGAAATCACCGTACTTTTCACGGTAAAAACTATTTACAAAACAGGTGTTGAAGTAGAAGCCATGCACGGAGCCAGTATTGTCGCATTAAATATGTACGACATGCTAAAGCCTATTGATAAAGGAATTGAAATTCATCAAATTAAATTGCTTCAGAAAAAAGGAGGGAAATCAGATTTTAAAGATCGTTTCAGAAAAGACCTTACTGCTGCTGTAATTGTATGTTCAGATTCTATTTCGGCAGGTCAAAAAGAAGATCGTTCAGGAAAGGCTATCATCAAAAAATTGGAAGAAAGTGGTGTAGCAATTTCAGATTATATTATTATTCCAGATGAAAAAGACATCATTATTGAAAAAGCAAAAGCATATCAAGAACAAGGAATAGATTTAATTATTTATACTGGCGGAACCGGATTATCTAAAAGAGATGTAACTCCTGAGGCTTTGATACCAATACTTGACAGAAGAATTTCAGGAATAGAAGAAGCAATTCGTAATTATGGTCAAGACCGTACTCCCTACTCCATGCTTTCAAGAAGTGTTGCTGGGACCTTAAAAAACAGTTTGGTTTTGGCCTTGCCTGGTTCTACTAATGGAGCAAAAGAATCTATGGATGCAATTTTTCCTTCGGTATTACATGTTTTCAGAATTTTAAAAGGCGCACGTCACGATTAATAAAACGAGCATGTTAAAAAATTTTAAATATTAAAGACACTTGAAAAACAACCAAAACATATTAACAGATTCCTTCAAGAGAAAACACACCTATTTGCGTATTTCTCTAACCGAACGATGCAATTTACGATGTACCTATTGTATGCCTGCGGAAGGAATCCCGTTGCTTCCAAAATCTCATATCATGACCTACGATGAGATTTATACGGTCGCTAAAACATTTGTGGATAATGGTGTTACAAAAATTAGACTAACCGGAGGCGAACCCCTTATAAGAAAAGACATCCCTGTTATTTTAGAAAAATTAGCATCTCTTCCAGTAGAAATAGGTATCACTACCAACGGAATTACTATTGACAGACATATAGAAACTTTAAAAAAGTATCATATTCGTAATATAAATGTAAGTTTAGATACTTTAAGTGAAGTTAAATTTAATGAAATCACGCGTAGAAATCAGTTTCAAAAGGTCTATCAAAATATGCTGCTTTTAATTGAAAACGGATTCAATGTCAAGATTAATGCAGTTTTAATAAAAGACTTTAACGAGAATGAAATTATCGATTTTATTGAATTGACTAAAGAGCTTCCTATCTCTTTTCGTTTTATAGAATTTATGCCTTTTGATGGTAATAAATGGGATATGAAAAAAATGGTTTCCTATGCTGAAATAATGAAGCTTGTTAACCGTCATTATTCTGAAGAAAACGTAGAACGCCTTCAAGATGCAGAAAATGACACTTCAAAAAACTACAGAATTAAAGGTTTTAAAGGAAGCTTTGCTATTATTAGTTCGGTAACCAATCCGTTTTGTGATTCGTGCAACCGTTTGCGTTTAACTGCCGATGGGAAATTAAAAAACTGTTTGTTTTCGGCTACAGAATCAGATATTCTTACTCCACTTCGCGATGGAAAATCAATAGAACCCATCATTCAAAAAGCCATCTTAGGCAAATATAAAATTAGAGGCGGAATGGACACCTTGGAAAAACTTCAGGAGCCAAAATTACATTCTCAAAACAGGAGTATGATTACTATTGGAGGGTAGTGTAGTTATCAGTAAATCCGTACGTAGTATTCAGTAGGCAGTATTCAGTTTCAAATCAATTTCGAGTTCAACTTCGGTTTCAGCTTCAAGTTTAAAAAAACCTGCTAGATTTTAACCTGTCCAATCTCCGCCAAAGGACGGACACGGTCTGACGGAAAATCTGATAGGTTTAAATGGTTCCTCACCATTTTACATGTACAAAGCCTAATTAATTACTAACTTTTTCAGCAAGCCTTATTTATCAATTTTAATTCTTATTGCTTTAGAATAATCTGTAAATTCTGGTGCATACATACTTTGTATTGTAGTAATCCCATTTGAAAATTCACCTCTATTATTTGCTCTTAAATCATATTCAAATATGTATTGTCCTTTTGGTATCTTGTCAAAAAAGAAATGAGTTGCCACATCTTTAGTGCTTTGATAATATCCTAAACCGTCTTGCCATTTGTATTCCGATATAACATCTGTAGGTTCTAAACCTGATGCTCTTAAATCTTTTAAATGAATAAACTCCATATCATAATTGGAGGTAATTTCTAGTCTAACAGTAATTAAATCTCCTAGTTTTAGTTGACTGTTTTTAGTTACGAGGATTAACTCTTCGCCTTTGTCTGTAATTTTCTTTAAAAAAACATCCTTTTTAATCTGTAAAGGGATGTTTTTAGTAGAGGAAGTTATTGCATCTAATTCTTCAAAATATTGCCAATAGACGCCTCCATATCCAGTAACATCGCTTTTGTTAGTTACTTTTATTGAAGCCATATTAGAATTAATTTCATTTTCATTCCAACTAATTTTCATATAACCTGTACTTGCTTCTTTTTTTATTTCATCTAACTTCTTTGTTTTAATAGTTTCATCTCCAATTTTAATAATGGTGTTTTCAGAAACCGACAACCAATCATTTCCTGTCATTAACAATGCGTAAATTGCCTCTGTGGTGGCTTTGGTGGTAGCCCACTTATTGGTTCTTTTGTTTTGAAGCAACCATACTTTAAGCTGATCAATATCTTTTGGGTTATTTTTAATTTCTGTAAATGCTTCAATTAAAATAGATTGCGTTTCAATAGGTGATTGATACCAATTCCAACTTGAAGTGTTTTCTTTCCAATAGATACCGTTTTCTTCACTATGTACCGCTTGCTCTTTAAGGGCTTCAATAATTTTTTCTGCTGCCTTTTTTTCTTCCATTCGGTTTAAAACTAAGGCTATCATGGCTTTTGAATATAGTGGTTGAGCCAACCAAGAGGTTTTA
The DNA here is from genome assembly GCA_964540425.1 of uncultured Flavobacterium sp. Taxonomy (GTDB): domain Bacteria; phylum Bacteroidota; class Bacteroidia; order Flavobacteriales; family Flavobacteriaceae; genus Marifrigoribacter. Next base: position 15,631 of record CAZIMW010000016.1, on the reverse strand, counting down.
CATTTTTGAAGGTAATTATTGATAATACTATCTTGAGTTAAGGTTATAGGATGGCTTTTTAAATAAAAACTTCGGGTATATAAATATTGAATTGTATTAGCGTTTAATGCAATGTCTGTTGAATCTGTTGCTTTACGAACAGCATAATTATAATTTTTAATAAACTGAGTATCAATATAGGTAATTGCTTTTTTTATAAGATTTTTAAATTTATAGTCGTATTCACTTTCTATTTTAAGTTTTTTAAGATGTCCTATTCCTGACAATATATGTTGAGTTATAAATATATTTTCATTTCCGCCAGAAAACCAAGGAAACCCTCCAGAAGATAATTGCAACTCGTTAAGTTTATTTATTGCTTGAAGTTGCTGATTATTCACTCTTTCTTTATCAAATAATTTTGCAAGTCTATATTTATTTTCCTTTTCTGTTAACCCATCTTTTACCCACGGAGATTCAGATATAAGGGCAGATTTTAGGTTTTCATTTTTATCTAAGGGAGAGTCGAGCGATTTATTTTCTTTCCAACTATCAAAAACTTCTTTAATTTTTGAATCTTTATTTATTATTGTATTTGCCAAAGCATTGGCATAATATCTAGCAAAGGTTTGCTCTGCACATTCGTGAGGAAACTCCATTAAATAAGGAAGTGATTGAATGGCTAACCAAGTAGGGTTTGAGGTATATTCTAAAGTAAAACGATGATTTTTTAAGGTAGATGAAGCGTTATTTTTTAACTTTTCAAAAACAACCTTTTTTGTTTTGCCTGCGGGAACCCATAAAGGTCTTGCTTCGGTAATAAGAATTTTACTAGATAGTACAGGAAGAACATTGGATTCTCCATCGCTATGAGACCCAGATTTTGCTACAATTTTATATACTACTGCTTGTAATCCTTCTGGAATAACTAGCTTCCACGAGACAGAAGTGTTTCCTTTAGGCGAGATAGCGAAGTTTTTTGTCTTTTCTATATTCATTAACTCTTTGTCTATTGGCTTCATTGTAAAAGCGTCAAACAACATTAGTTGCGAAAGTCCTGTTTGTTTTTTAGAGGTTAAATTACTAATTTTTGTGGATATGATAATCGTATCTTTTTCTCTTAAAAATCGAGGCGTATTTGGTATTACATTAATTTCTTTTTGAGTAAATGCTGTTTTATTAATTGTTCCAATATCAAGGCTTTTATTATGAGCTAACAACATAAATTTCCATTTTGTTAACGCTTGCGGAGAATTAAAACTAAAGGATACTTCTCCTTTTTTATTGGTCGTTAAATGAGGGTAGAAAAAAGCTGTTTCTTTTAAATTATCTCGGGCTTCAACTTTTGTTAAGGCTTCCAAAGCCTTTTTTGTTGTTATTAATACAACTCCGTTTCTGCCTTGTTGACCATATAAAGCAATTGCTTCTTTTCCTTTAAGGAAGTTCACACTTTCAATGTCTGTTGAGTTAATATTTAATTGAGAACCATTTATATTCCAAGGCACTCCATCTACAATAAACAAAGGATTACTACTGCCATTTAGTGAGCTTTTAGATCTAATAATAAAGTTAGTTCCGGAGCCTGAAGCACCACCCGTTCTGGTTATAGTAACTCCAGCAATAGCACCTGATAAGCTTCTTACTATTTCTTCTGAATTTACATTAGAAACAGCATATCCCAAAGCTTTTTTCTCTGTAATACCGCCATATCCAGTTACTACAACTTCATCTAAAACTGCTGCGTCTTCTTCCATTACCCAATTTATGGTACTTAATTTGCTAACTGTTATTCCTGCAGTAACAAACCCAACATAACTTAAAACTATTTCTGAGCCTATTGGAGCATTAATTGAGTAATATCCATCAAAATCTGTTTGGGTTCCAATATCTGTTCCTGCGACTAAAACATTGACTCCTGGCAATGATACTCCACTATTGTCGGTAATAATTCCGCTTATAGTGCCTTTAATATGTGGTTTGTTCGTTTTATTTAAAGATAAATGATTAATATAACTGCGGTTTTTATAGGTGGAATTTCCAAAATCAAACCCAAACCATCTTAATTGATGGTAGTTTTTTAATACTCCCGAAATATTTGGTCTAGGTTGTATAAAACTCTTTAAGCTAGTTGTGGAGAAACTTGTGTAGGCATTTATATCTGAATCATACCGATAACTATAATCATCTTCAAATCTAAATTCTTTTTCCCAATAGTGTTCTTTAAATTCATCTAAAGAAGCGTCGTACATTGATGCCAAAACCTCAGCTTCCGCACTTTCACCAGTAGGGTCTGTAATTTTAAAACTCCAAGTTTCCTTTTGGTCTGGTGTTAGTTTGTTGCGAAAACTAATAGTTTCGACTACTAATTCTTTTTCTGAAATAGGAAAATTTACTGAAAACTGATCGATATAAAAATCATTAAATTTTACTGAAGATAAAATAATTTCTACTTTATTAGTATAATAATTTTCCACAGGAATTTGTATTATAGTGGTGTTGTTTTCGATTAAAATGTTTTTTCTTAAAACCTCTTTTCCTTTATAACTTGCTTCAACCATTACATTAAGGTTTTTTATAGGTGTATTTAATCTTATGGTTATTTGCTTGTCTTTTTTATAAGAAGTGTTTAATAACTCTGAATTAAATAATTTTCTGTTTGATATATTTGGTTTATTTGGAGACGTTACTTCAAATCGTTTTTTATATGTTACGGTATCATTTAGTTTATCTACTGCTTCAATTTTTAACACATAAAATCCTGTTTCCCATTGGTTAATTTTATCCAACAATACTTCTTGTAAAATTGAAGTGTCAAATTTCTTAGAAAAAACCTTTTCTTTTATTACCCAATTTTTTTGTAAATCTAGGCTGTCATATTCTTCGTGAGGAAATAATGCTATGTATTTACTTTTGGGTATTGTTTGTATTTCTACTGGGTTCCAAGGTTTTTCTCTTAGGTATCTTTTTGGTTCTTCTAGTTTATATATTTTTAAATTTACATTGGCAGGTATCTCTTTTCCATTTAAGTTTTGAGTGTTAATTAGGATGCTTTGTTCTTGGTTAGATAACAACTTGTTTTCCATTATTACATTAACTTTTAAATTCTGGTATCCTATAAAAACGTTTTTTTCTTTACTTTGTGTTTCTCCATTAATATCTGTAACATCTGCTTTTATAGTATATGAAAAAATAGGTTTTTCTTTTTTTGAAAGTAAAGAATCTGGATTTGCAATAAATTTTATTTGAAATTCACCTAATTTATCTGTTATTGTTTTTCCTGTTTTAATAATGCTTTTTTCTGAATAATATCTAAAATTTACATTACTTCTTTCTACTGAAAAAGCAACAGATGCTTCAGAAATAGTAGCCCCAAAAAAAGCTTTTACATTACCTGAAACAGTAATTGTATCTCCTAGTTTGTAATTTTTAGTGATGTCGTTAAAAACCACTTCAAATTGAGGTCTTTTATATTCTTCTACCGAAAAATATATTTCGGTATATTCAATATCATCTAGTTGCTCCCAATAGGGATCTTCATCATCATTATCATCGCCGTAATCTTCGTCCATTTCTATAGAAAACTCTCCTGTTAGTATATTTGACGGCAGTTTAAACTCGCCACTTATTGAGCCGTATTTATTAGTTTTAAGTCTGTATTCTTTTATTTCGTCGCCATTGGCATCGTAAATAGCAACATAGGTGTAAACATTTGAAACCACTTTTGTTTTTCCTTTTTTCTTTTCAAATAATAGTCCTTTAAAATAAATTGTTTGCCCTGGTCTATAAATACTTCTATCTAAAAACAAAGTCATTTTAGCATTATGTTCTTCCTCTTCCTCATAATCGTTTTTTCCATTTATATAAAAATTTTCTTGAATTAATGTGTCTTTTTGATGGCTTGCTGTAATGTTAATGTAATTGGAATATTCTTTGGTTTTTTTTATGTAATATTCTCCTAGATTATTAGTTTTTCCTTTCTTGTTTTTTAATTTATCACTATCAATAAAAATTTCTACATTTTTAATTGGATTTCCGTTTTCCCTATCTAAAACCCTTAAAACAATATCGCTATCTCTATTTACACTTAACATAGTAAGATTGGTAGATGCAACAATATTATAACCATAGATTTCTTTTAATACATTAAAGTTTTTGTGTTTTGAGGCAACAATTAAATAGTTTCCTATGGGTAATTTAGGAACAATAATTTCGGTAGTATAATTGTAATAATTTTTTACAGATTGTAGTTGATAAAGTTTTGTAAAAACCTTTCCTTTTGTTTTAATTGTGTGTAGTGCAAGGCTGTCTTTTTTCTGCTTGTTATAATTAAAATAATGATATGGAATCTGGTAAATAGATATGTACAAGCTGTCAATACTTTTAAAATCTACCTTAGCTAAAAAAGGTTTGTTTGGTATTATATGTTCTTCTGTGGTTATAGACAATACTTCTTCTTCTATTTTGTTTTTCAGCACCTTACACAGTAAACCGCCATCGGAAAAAGGATATTTTTTAATTGTTTTTTTACAAATTAACCGAGATTTAATTCTTGCATTTTTTAAAATTGAATCGTTTTTTGCATTAAAAACGTTGCTTTCATTAAAATAAAAATTTGCTAATTGAAAACTTATTTGAGACGATACTTCATGGTTTTCAAATTTATTGGCAAGCCTATTTAGTTCGTTTCTGTAAAGTTCCTTTTTGTTTTTAATTGTTGCTTTATCTAAAGATAGTTTTAAGCGTTGAAGCAGCACATCAATATAAGCTACGGTATCTTTGTTTTGATGAAACAGCTCTAATTTCTGAAACAATATCAAGACATTTCTATTAGAAAATAGACTATCTGCTGTGTAAAATTTTTCCTTTACAAACTCATTACTTGCACTAAAAACTTTCTCGTTGTTTATTTGAAACTTTTCTGTTGTTTGAGGCAAGTACCATCTATCAACCTTAAAGAAATTAATAGAACGATGTGCTAAAAAATCATACAATGTTGGTCTAAATTTTTCTGAAGTTTTACTTTGTGTAAGTATCGCTTTATATTTTTTTATAGGTAATTCTTTTAGCTCATTTTCTCTTTGTAATGATTGATTATAATGATTTGCAATCTGTTCTATAAAGGTTGTAGCATCCCAATTTTTAAAATCTGAAACGAATTCATTATTATTCAACTTTGTTCTTCCTGAAATTCGATACCTGTTTTTTTTAAAATATTGTTGTAAAAATTCTGCATAAACAGATTCTAATATATTGTTGGTTGGAAACTCAGATTCTTTAATATAGCTTTCAATTTCTAAAACAATTTGCTCTTGTGCATCTTCTTCTAGTAAAAGCGAAAATTTAGATTTATAAATAAGGCTTTTTACTATTTGATCACTTTTTTTGGAGCGATTGGCTTTTTTTAAAATTTTGTTTACAATTTCCGAAGCACTTTTATACTTTCCTTGTTGCTCTAGTTGTTCAACTTTGTTCCAAAGTTTTTCAAATTTATCTTGTGCTTGAGCAATTTGGAGGTTGAAAATTAAGAATAGTAAAATAGTTATATTTTTCATGATGGCTAATTTCCTGCTAAATAACTTTAAGTTTTTAATAATTTAAAGTTAAAATGAGGGATTCGTACTTTTGAGTTAGGGAACTGTGTAAATTTATACTATTTAAAAAATACTGTCAAATTTAAAAATGCCTTATATAAATTTTACAGCTATTAATTCAGTATAATTCCTAAAACTATTTACTCGCTAAGGCATTGAAATTTTTAAGAGAAAGCACTCTTCCTGTAACCTTAATTTCTTTTGTAAATTGTGCGATGGATTTGTCTCTAAAGTCGTTAAGCAATTTTTCTTTAAAAGGAGAAACTATAAAGTGAACTGGACACGGGTTTTCATCGCTACATTTAGAAAGCCCTAAAAAGCAATGGTCAAATTTATCAACTCCATCAATACATTCTATGATTTCCCAAAGGGAACTATCTGTATTTTCTTCAGTTAAATAAAATCCGCCATTAGGTCCTTTTATTGAAGAAACTAAATCACTTTTTGCTAATTGTTGTAATAATTTTGCTAAAAAAGGTTGCGGAGTCTCTAATTCTTCAGCAATTGTTTTTACCCCAATTCTGTTTTTTTCGTCGGAATGTATTGCTAAATATAGCACCGACCTTATTGCGTATTGACAAGCATTTGATAACATATATAATCAATTTTAATCCAAAGGTACAAAAAGAGAGGTGTTTGTCTTTTATATAAAAACAATTATATTTTTGTTTAAATTTAATACATCATTTTATCTTAAATTTGAAGAATAAAATATTCATTATTATGAAAAAATTACTCAACATATTTCTGTTATTATTTGTTACTATTATTAGTGCACAAGAAGTAAAACACCTCAATCTGGAAGATGCCGTTTTAGGGTACTATAAAGGTTTGTATCCTCAACAAAAATCCTTGCAATGGATGGATGGAACCGATGATTTTATTGTAACAGAAGGAAATATCGTTCAGGTTAATTACAATCTTTCAAAACGACCTGCTTTGTTCAGCTTAGAAGAGCTTCAAAAAGCAATTCCGAGTTTAAAAAGAATGCCTTATTCGTTTGAGAAAGTTACTTCAGATCTAGTTATTTTTAGTCATAATAATGCGATGGTAACTTATAACTATCACACTAAAACAGTTTCAGAACTTAAATATGCGGAAGAAGCTGAAAATAACGAGTATAATTCCGAAGCAAATGCAGTGGCTTATACCATCGAAAATAATTTGTATGTAGCAACCTCTAGTAATCCAAAAATTGCAGTAACAAATATTTTAGATAAAAATATAGTTTCTGGTCAGGCGATTGCACGTTCAGAAATGGGAATTACTAAAGGAACGTTTTGGAGCCCAAAGGGCAACTATTTAGCTTTCTATCAAAAGGATGAAAGCAATGTAATGGATTACCCTTTGGTAGATGTTACGACCACGCCAGCATCTGTTGATAGTATTAAATATCCAATGAACGGAATGGGCAGTGAGATTGCGAAAGTGGGTATTTATTCTATGAAAAACAATAGTGTTATTTATTTAGATATAGACACTTTAGATGAGCATTATTTAACCAATCTTTCTTGGTCTCCAGATGAGAAATTCGTGTTTTTAGCCGAAGTAAATAGAGGTCAAAATCATATGTCATTTAATATATATGATGCTACTTCTGGAAAAAAAATGAAGACACTTTTTGAAGAGCAAAATGATAAATGGGTAGAGCCCGAACATACGACAGTTTTTGTACCCAACAGCAACTCTACCTTTCTTTGGTTAAGTGAACGGGATGGTTTTATGAATATATATGAGTATGATATTGACAACCAGTCTGAAAGACAACTTACCCATTTTAGTTGGGTAATAAAAGAAATTTTAGGCTTTGATGAAAAAGGAAAAAATGTAATTGTTACAGGAACTGGAAATGATGCCAGAGAAACCAAAGCGTTTAAAATTAATTTAAAAAACGGAAAGATTTCTATTTTAACTTCAGAACCTGGCACTCATAATGTGCAATTAAGCCCAAATGGAAATTATATTATCGATAGTTATTCAAGTCTGGATGTGCCAAGAATTGTAAAAAGAAAATCGATTAAAAATGGAGATGAAGAGACTATTTACACTTCAGAAAATCCAATTGAAGGATACCAATTAGGTACTACAGAATTAGTGACTTTAAAAGCAAAAAACGGAAGCGATTTATACGGTCGGATTATAAAACCTGCCAATTTTGATGCTTCAAAAAAATATCCTGTTTTGGTGTATGTGTATGGTGGTCCTCACGCACAAATGGTTACCAACTCTTGGTTGGGAGGTTCTAATTTATGGATGCAATGGATGGCTGCCGAGCAAGATTATATTGTTTTTACTTTGGATAATCACGGTTCTGCATATCGCGGTTTTGCTTTTGAAAGTGTAATACATAGACAAGCTGGAGAAGTAGAAATGGAAGATCAATTAATAGGTATAGATTATTTAAAATCATTGCCTTTTGTAGATGAAAATCGTTTGGCAATTCACGGTTGGAGCTATGGCGGATTTATGACCAACTCTTTAATGTTACGTCATCCAGGAGTTTTTACAACAGCTGTAGCTGGAGGTTCTGTAACCGATTGGAAATATTACGAAATCATGTACGGTGAACGCTATATGGATCGTTGGCAAGAAAATGAGGCAGGGTTTGAAAAATCGAGAGTTCACAATTATGTAAAAAACCTAGACGGTAAATTATTAGAAATTATCGGGAGTGTAGATCCTGTGGTAGTACCTCAACATACCATGACTTTATTACAAGAATTTGTAAAAAATAAAATTCAAGTTGACTTTTTTAGTTATCCAATGCATCCTCATAATGTTCGTGGTGTAGATCGTGCTCACTTAATGAAGAAGGTGTTGGATTATGTTATTTTGAATAATCAGTAGTTTATAGGAACGCGGATTTTACGGATCCTACAGATGCTCACGGATAGTATGATTGAAATCTGTGAAAATCTGTAGAATCCGTTTTTACTTGTGTTCTATCTTTTAAATTGACGCCACAGAATTCCTCCAATTGCCAACAAGAAAACAGCACTAGCTAAAAATAAAAACAAGTAATAATTTTCAAGTAAGTAAACACCTTTCCAAGCTACAATTCCTTTGTAAAATAATAAAGCTTCTGTCAAGATAAAGGCAAGAAAATAAATGTTGAAGTTTGTTTTTGAGAGTTTTATTAGTTTGAAATAATTCAAAAAAAATAAAAGAGATATGCTTACAATTCCTAGGAAGATCCAATGAATATATGCAATTACCATATCAATATTGTTTGAAACCATTTCGGCATAAATTGGAAAGGCTCCAATAAGCTGAAATATTAATTTTACTAAAAACAATAGGGCTACAAGCTTTAATAAAAACCCTTCAAATTTTGATATAGATGCTTTTAGTATTGACTTATTTTGAATGATGCTTGTTCCTAATAAAACAAATGCTCCCAACTGAACTATTCCTCCAATTCCTGCTAAATAATAAAAAATTGAATCTGGTTTCATCCATAAAACAGATAAGAAAAAAGTAAGAAATACACCTGCAATAAATAAGTTGTAAAATTGAGAAAACACTTTCTTTGAAATCTGAAATGAAGACTCTTCAAAAACAGCAAATAATATCCCAATAAGAGCCACTAAAAACCAACCATTATATTGAAAATGTAAATAGAAATAAATAGCATTTCGGTACCAGGGTGAGGTGCTTCCTAGTGTATTCATGATAATTCCCAACACCCAAGGACCCAAACTTGAAAATACCATCAACCATAAAGCGGCTCTAATTAATTTATAGGAATATAATTGTTTTTGTTCAGAAGAAGTATGCTTCAGAAACAACCAAAGAAATACATAGGAATTCAGTAAAAATAAAGTAGAAAATATAATTGAAAAAAGTGCATATCCTGTAAACGGAAAGCTAAACATCATTCCGATAATGGAAATTTGAGTACTCCAAAAAAGTTTGTTGAAGGTTTTATCTTTTCCTTTTTCAGAAAGAAATAACTTATAAATTAGTGTAGTTAATACCGTGTAAACCCAACCCAATAATGCAATATGGGAATGCGTATGCAATATGTTTTTATAGTTGAAGTTAATATCTGCAACATGAAACATTCGCATAAACACTCCCAAAAGTGCGACTATAAAAAAGTAACCAAAAGCTATTTTAACTTGTAGTTTTAGATTCATTTTACTCTCAATTGACATTTTTCTTCTATACTTCTCCCGAATTCTCGGGACGATCAGGAACCTCTCCGCTTAGAGAACAAAGCTATAAAAAATGCAATCTACAAGAATTTAAATTTATCCTAATAATTTTTTTTCTAGAGCGATTGCTTTTCCGTGTAAAATATTATTTTCCAAATGGATGTGTTGATGTAAATCTTCTTCAAACTCTTGCAAACTGGCGTATAAAGTTCTAAAAGTATTACACGCATCTGCTGGCGGTGTGTAGTTGTCGCTTAGTTTGGCAATTTCTTTAAAAATATCACCTACTGTTTCGTGTTCGTGCTCCATCATATTAATTGGATTGTTCACGGTTCCAAAATGTGCTGCTTTTAATTCGGTTCCTTCTTTATCAGCTTTTATCAATTGTTTGATAAATGGAAAAAGTACCAATTCTTCTTTCTTTAAATGGGCAGCAAGATCTCCAGCTGCTTCTTGAAATAAAAGATTAATTTCTACTACTTCATCGTGATGAGAACCGTGAACCGTTGCTACTTTTTCAGCATACTGACTAATTATTGGCAAACTTTGCTCTACATACGAATGATGTACATTTACGATATGATCGATTAAAAATCCTAATTCCCAACTGTTATAATCGTGAGATCTGTTTGGAGTTTCATCTACAGCGTTTAATTCTTGCACTAACATTTTGTAATCTACTTGGTGTTTTGCACAGGCTTTTTCAAGTGAAATTCCGCCACCACAGCAAAAATCGATTCCGTGTTTTTTAAAAACATTAGATGCTTTTATGTTTTCGGTGACTACTTCTGCTACTGTTTTATTTTCATTAATATTCATAGTATATTATTTTGATGCGAAAATACTTAAAAAAGACTAATTTATCTTTTTTATTTAAATAAAAAAGAAGACCGTTTAAAAATAACTCCCCGTGCCTTTTGTCCGCAAATTATTTTGGGTTAAAAAGACGTTATTTAAACAGTCTTGCTTTTATAAAAACCTATCAGGTTATTGCTTATTACCGATCATTAATAATTCGTTACAAACTATTTCGGTGATGTAGCGTTTTACACCCTCTTTATCGTCCCAGGACCGAGTTGTAAGTTTTCCTTCAATAGCAACTTCATTTCCTTTGGTTACATAATTTTCGATAATCTCGGCAGTTTTTCCCCAAGCAACTACATTGTGCCATTCGGTGTTTTGAATTTTCTCGCCTTTTTCATTTTTATAGCTATCGTTTGTTGCGATGCTAAATTTTGCTAATTTTTTTCCAGAATCTAAATTGATAATTTCTGGGTCGTTTCCTAAGTTTCCAATCAACTGTACTTTGTTTCTTAACGTATTCATAAGATAAGGTTTTAATTATATTGAATGTCATTAGTTCGATTCAACACTGCAAACATATAGCGACATCAAAATGTTAGTTGTATGTTACGTACTTACTTTCGTTTATAGTTGTTTACAAATGTTTGTAGTCGTTTGTATTTGATTATAATTAAAAATAAGAAACACATCGTAATTCTTTATTTTACTATATTTGAACGCGATTCAAAAGTCCTGAAATTGCAAAAACTTCTTACTATGAAAAAAATCACAAGAGAAGACATTCATCTAATTAACAAGTATAGTAATTGGAATACTGCTTTGGTTCAAGCTGAATTATCTAAAAACATTTATAGTAATTCTGAAACTTGGTCTAAGTTTTTACGTTTGTTATTAATTAGTCTTGGTGTAGGTTTTACAACCGCAGGAATCTTATTTTTCTTCGCCTATAATTGGAATGATCTTCATAAATTTGTGAAAATTGGAATGATGGAAGGCTTGGTGATTATTCCAATTTTACTGGTGTTATTCTCCAATTTCTCTTTACTTATTAAAAATATCTTACTAACGGGTGCAACACTATTAGTAGGTGTTTTATTTGCCGTTTTTGGGCAAGTTTACCAAACTGGCGCTAATGCTTACGATTTCTTTTTAGGTTGGACTTTTGCCGTTACTTTATGGGTAGTGATTTCTAATTTTCCGCCGCTTTGGTTGCTTTTTTTAGTATTAATAAACACTACCTTTATTTTATATACAGACCAAGTAGCACAAGATTGGTCTGAAGTACTTGTGTTCTTACTATTGATTTTAATCAACACCCTTTTTATTACAATTGCATTATTTATTTCGCATTACAAAGACACTTATAAAATACCAAGTTGGTTTTTAAAAACAATTGTTTTAGCGATTGTTATTTATGGAACCTTCGGAATTGTAATCGGTCTTTTTGAAAGTTTCAACAGTACTTTTGGCGCATTACTTTTAATAGTGGCTGTTTTATTTGCTGGCGGAATCTACTACGGTTATAAATTTAAAAACGGATTTTATCTTTCTGTAATTCCGTTTGGGATTATTGTTATTTGCTCCTCGCTACTAATTAAAATTTCTGATGATGCTTCCATGTTTTTAATGATAAGTTTATTCGTCATTGGAAGTGTAACTTTAGTGATTAAAAATTTAATCGATTTACATAAAAAGTGGAATCATGAATAAGAAAGATCAACTTTTAGAAAAGGTTCAAATAATTCAATCTTCTGAAGGAGATAGTTTTACTTATAACGAAACAGATTTATTAAACGAATTAGCTTCGCAACAAGAAAATCAATCAAGTTTGGCGATTAAAATTCTTTCCATTTTTGGAGGATTTTTAGCAACCATGGCTTTCCTTGGATTTTTATTAATTGCGGGTCTTTACGATTCGGAAATTGGATTGGTAATTTTTGGTTTGGGATTTATTATTTTAGGGATATTAATAACTAAGTCTCAGGGTAAATTAATCTTAGACACCTTAAGTGTTTCCTTATTTATTACTGGCTTTGGGCTTTTGGCTTTTGGGCTCTCTGGAATAAATTTTACTGAAAACAATATTATTTTTATCATCTTAATCCTTAACGTTATATCGCTATTTGTGAGCAGAAATTATTTGTTATCATTTATAGCTGTCATATTTATTAACGGCTCTCTTTTAGCATTGATAGATTCTAATAACTTAGCAAATCTAATTCATTTATATATTGCTTTAAACGTAGCTTTATTAGTATATCTAATGTTAAATGAAGCAAAATTAATTTGTCAATACAAGAAACTTTCAAGGCTTTACAATCCATTTAGAATTGGAATTATGTTTTCGTTATTTGCCGGATTAATCACACTTAGTTCTAACGGATTTTCGTCCATTACTTCTAACTATATTTGGATTTCTTCCTTAGTATTTATGGTTGCAATTCTCTTTTTGGTTTCAAAAATTATTCCTCTATTTAAAATTGAAACTTCCAAAAACAACTTTTTAATTCTCAGTATTACAGCATTCATATTACTCCCAACAGTTCTTTCGCCTTCCATTTCTGGTGCTTTATTAATACTTCTTTTAAGCTTTTATGTAAATTATAAAACGGGAATTGCTCTTGGCGTTATTTCCTTCATCTATTTTATAGCACAATATTATTACGATTTAAATTTCACCCTTCTAACCAAGTCAATAATTCTATTTAGTTCAGGAATACTGTTTATAGCCTTCTATTTAATAATTAATAAAAAACTCCTTCAGAATGAAAAAAATTAAATGGTATATCATCGCTGTAAACTTAGTTGGTTTATTGGTGTTTTTTAACTTCGGAATCCTTTCAAAAGAAAAAGTATTAGAGGAAGGAGAATTGGTGCTTTTAGAATTAGCTCCCGTAGATCCAAGGTCGTTAATGCAAGGTGATTATATGAACTTGCGGTATGAAATTACTGAAAGAACTTACAATTCTGACACCATCCCCAAAAGAGGATTTTATGTAATTAAATTGAATGACGGCGGAATTGCAAAAAAAGTAAGAATTCAAGAAGAAAAAGAACCTATTTCACCAGATGAATTAATAATTAAGTACACTCGAAACGGCTGGACATTAAATATAGGAGCAGAATCATTCTTTTTTCAAGAAGGAGAAGGTGAAAAATATGAAGCTGCAAAATATGGAGGCTTACAAATTGATAGGGAAGGTAATAGCATTTTAATTGGGCTTTACGATGAAAATTTAAAGCAAATTAAGTGAAATTTTCTATTTCAATAAATTTCTCAAGTTGACAAATGTCATATATTTAAGCTATATTTAGGTCTAAATTTGCTAATCAATAAATTGAAAATCATGAATGAAAACTTAGTACAGATTCAAGAGTTCATCAGCCAACCTTGGCCTTGGTGGATGGGAGGTGTTGTCATAGGAGTAACACTTTATTTATTATTTAAATTTAATAAAGATTTTGGATTATCTGCCAATTTACGAACGATGTGTGCTGCCGATGGTGCAGGGAAATACGCAGACTTTTTTGATTTTGATTGGGGAAAACAGGGTTGGAATTTAATGGTCGCTTTAGGTGCCATGTTTGGTGGTTATGTAGCTGCTAATTATTTTGGTGGTGATGGTCTTGCACACATTTCTCAAGCGGCTTTAGATACCTTAAATCAAATATCGCCAGAACCTTATTTAACAGCAGATAATGTTCATATTGTTCCTGGACGAGATAATTTAATGGGACAGAATATTCCTGATTTCTGGAATTTATATTCTTGGCAATCTCTATTTACAGTTAGAGGTTTAATCATTATCGTTGGTGGCGGATTTTTAATAGGATTTGGAGCTAGATATGCCGGAGGTTGTACTTCTGGACACGCCATTTCTGGTATTGCAAACTTACAATTACCATCATTGGTAGCTGTAATTGGATTTTTCGTAGGAGGCTTAATTATGACTTGGTTCATACTTCCTTACATTTTACAAATCACTATTTAATTAAAACTCAGAAAAATGAAATTATTCAAATATATAATCATTGGCTTTTTATTCGGTTTCGGAATGTGGAAACTCGAAGCAATATCAACCTTTAGAATCATAGAAATGTTCCACTTTCAATCCTTTCATATGTACGGGATTATTATAAGTGGTGTTGTTATGGGAATTATAATTACTCAACTATTTAAAAGAGGAAAAATTAAAACCGTTCATGGCGAAACCGTTAAATTTAATGATAAGAGTCACGAGTGGTGGCGTTATATTTTAGGCGGAATTATCTTCGGAATGGGATGGGCACTTACCGGTGTTTGTTCTGGTATGATGTTCGTATTAGTAGGTTCTGGATATACTATATTTATCGTATTTATTGGTGCAGCTTTACTCGGTACTTTTGCTTACGGATATTTTAGAAAATCGCTTCCTCATTAATTAAAATTAAATTTTCACTAAAAACTACTGTTTTTTTTCAGTGGTTTTTTTTTGGATTATAGTTTAGCCCCCGATAAGGTCTAAGTTTTTAGCAATGTTTACAGTTGCTCTAAATACTTTTTTAATGGACTTAGGATTGTCTCTTCTAAAATTAGAGATGGTATTATGGTCAGGAACGAGGCCTTTAATAAGCCACATCAATTCCACATTTCTTTTACATTCTTTTTCTAAGCCGCGAGAAGATCTTATTTTATTAAGATAACCGTAAATGTAAAGTTTTAATAAATCTTTTGGATGGAATGGCGGACGACCATTTTTATTAAGCCGTATATCTTTAAATCCAAAATCAACAACAGCTAAAGAATTTACAAAAACATCAATAAACCGTACTGGGTTATTTTCTGCGATTAATTGCTCTATTGTTTCTGGAACTTAGCGATAGCGATATCACGAATACAAATTTATAAAATAATAGACTGTGAGTAATTAAAACGGCTTGTTTTCTGTTAAAACCTTGAATGTAACTCATAGCTAAAAATACAGAAATTCAATGTTTTATCAAAATAGTTATGTGCTTAATTTTAAATATTTAAGGATAGTTTTTAGACAGTCTGACGGTTGGGCGTCAAGTAGGTAAAGGGAATTTCACCCTAAGCCTCTCACAGAACCGTACGTGATA
>CAZIMW010000015.1:0-27660 GCA_964540425.1 uncultured Flavobacterium sp. | reverse complement strand
TAGAAACAATATTTCTGTACCAACAATTCCTGCATTAGCAAGAGCACGTCATTATCTTGATAAAGTAAATAGAAAAGATGTAACCTTAATTATCACAGGTGGAATTCGAGTTCCAGACGATTTTATTAAAGCAATGGCTTTAGGTGCTGATGGAATTGCATTGTCTAATTCTGCTCTACAATCCATTGGTTGTGTAGCTGCAAGAATGTGTAATACCAATAACTGTCCTGCGGGAATAGCTACTCAAAAACCAGAATTACGAAAATTAATAAACATTGATAAATCGGCAAATCAATTGTTCAATTTCTTCTCTGCATCGACTGAATTAATGAAAGTAATGGCGCGAGCTTGTGGACATAATCATTTAAATAAGTTCAATCAAAAAGACATAACATCTTGGAAAAAAGAGATGGCAGAATTAACAGGAATTAAATTTGGAGGAGTAAGCTAAATAGTAAAATTAAAACAATCCAATTAAACTTCAATTAAAAAATAATAAAGCAAGTAATTCAATAGAAATAAAATAACTTCGTTATACATAAAAACAATTGTATGAAAGTTTATTCTCTAATGATTCTAAGTGCATTTTTTTGTTTTTCAACAATGGTTTCTCAGAACGATATCAATCAACTGGATAGCCAAGGAAAACGTCAAGGTGTTTGGGAAAAGAAGTATGAAAAATCTGATCAAATAAGATATTCTGGTCAATTTAATCAGGGAAAAGAAATAGGTGTTTTTAAGTATTATTGCAAGGATTGTTTAAGTAAACCTTCCGTAATAAAAACTTTTAACGATCAAGACAATTCTGCCTTTGTAAAATACTTAACCAAAAAAGGAAAAGTAATAAGTGAAGGTAAAATGATTGGTAAAAACCGAATTGGTGAATGGATCTATTTTCATAAAAAGAATTCCAATGTTATTATGACTAAAGAATTTTATAAAGATGGAAAACTGGATGGACAAAAAATAACCTATTACCTTAATAGTAAAATTGCAGAAGAAGTAACCTATGAGAATGGAATCAAACAAGGAAAAAACAATTACTATTCTCCAACAGGAGTTTTATTAAAAAAACTACGCTACAAAAATGACGAACTTCACGGCCCAGCAATCTATTACGATGGTAGTGGAAATGTCACGTTAGAAGGAAACTACAAAGAAGGAAAAAAACACGGAATCTGGAAAACCTACAAAAACGGTAAATTTGTAAAAGAAGAAGTTTTTCCAAAACCAAGAATCCGTCATTAAAAGGTTTAATCCATGTCTTTGCGAGCCCTTTTTTGGGCGAAGCAATCTTATGAAATAAACACTCTTCAAACCTTTAGCTCCAAGTTTTGTAAACGGGTAAGGTTTCTATAACTTTGCAGTCTAATTTTTAAATTCAACTTTACACTTTCCTTTTGCGTCTTAGCGCCTTTGCGAGAAAATAAATAAATCATGAAACGAGCATGTTAAAACTTTTATCATACAACGGAATGATTAATAGCGAACACATATGTTACCAAAAAAAATATAATTTAAACATATGAAACGAGTAGTCGTCGGTCTTAGTGGAGGAGTAGATTCCAGTGTTGCAGCTTATCTTTTAAAAGAGCAAGGCTATGAGGTTATAGGGCTTTTTATGAAAAACTGGCATGATGATTCCGTGACGATTTCAGATGAATGTCCTTGGTTAGACGATAGCAACGATGCAATGTTGGTTGCCGAAAAATTAGGAATTCCATTTCAAACCGTAGATTTAAGCGAAGAATACAAAGAAAAGATAGTAGATTATATGTTTCGGGAGTACGAAATGGGACGAACCCCAAACCCAGATATACTCTGTAATCGTGAAATAAAATTCGACGTATTTTTAAAAATCGCTTTAGAACTTGGAGCGGATTATGTGGCAACAGGTCACTATTGTAGAAAAGGCTCTTCGACTACGCTCAGTGAGCTTGATGGGTCAACAAAAGAAACTTATAGTTTACTTGCAGGAAAAGATCCCAACAAAGATCAATCGTATTTTCTATGTCAATTGTCACAAGAGCAACTTTCAAAAACTTTATTTCCAATTGGTGAGTTATTAAAACCCGAAGTTCGTCAAATAGCCAAAGAACAAGAATTAATTACTGCAGATAAAAGGGATTCGCAAGGTTTGTGTTTTATAGGGAAAGTTAGACTCCCTGAATTTCTTCAACAAAAATTAAAACCTAAGGAAGGAGAAATTATCGAAATCCCTTCAGATTATAAAGCCTACCATAAAGAAACTCCAATATTCAATTCAAAGGAGGACGAACTTGCATTCATTTCAGAAAAGTATTCCTATTCCAAAGAAGATGGAAAAGTAGTTGGTAAGCATCAAGGAGCACATTATTTTACCAAAGGACAACGTAAGGGTTTACGAGTTGGCGGTACTAAAGAACCTTTGTTTGTAATTGACACCGATGTAAATAAAAATATTATTTATGTAGGTTTAGGTAAAAGTCATCCAGGATTGTACGGAAATGGATTACTTGTAAAACCTGAAGAAATACATTGGGTACGACCCGATTTAAAAATTAATAATGGAGATTCATTAAAAGTTAAAGCTAGAATTAGATATCGTCAAGCATTAGAAAAAGCGACACTTTATCAAACAAACTCAGGACTTTATGTTATCTTTGAAAATCCACAATCCGCAATCACCGAAGGGCAATTTGTTGCTTGGTATTTAGGTGAAGAATTAATAGGAAGTGGCGTGATTTCCTAAAAAATCTATGAAACGAACATGCTAAAAAGTATGTCATTTTAAAGAAAATGATTAAAATCTAGCAGCATGTAACTAATCGATTAAATATTAAAGACACATGAAAAAATTACTATTACTATTTGTATTTCTGTTGATTCAGAAAAGTTATGGGCAACAAGAAGCTGCTTGGGTGTTTTTTACAGATAAAGAGAATGTAGCTGCTTCTTTAGCAGATCCTATTTTGATTTTAACCCAAGAATCCATTGATCGTAAGGCATTACAAGGAACTACAATAGACGAACGTGATGTTCCTGTAAACGAAAATTACATTACGCAAATTAAAAATGCATCAGGAATTAATGTATATTCAAAGTCGAAATGGATGAATTGTGTCTATGTTACAGGAAGCGAAACAAACATTAATGCTTTATTAGATTTGTCGTTTGTTATAGATGTAGAGTATGCCGACAAAAATTTAAACCTTTTTCCTGGAGCACCTATTGAAGATAAATTTGCGATAGAAAATGATAATAATCGGGTAGTTTATAATTATGGTGAAGCTGCTAATCAAATAGAAATGCTTTCGGGTGATTATTTACATGAATTGGATTTTGCGGGTGACGGAATGGTGGTTGCTGTTTTAGAAGGTGGATTGCCTTCCGTAAATACCAACCCCGGTTTTGCAAATATGGTAAATGAAGGGCGACTACTAGGAACCTATGATTTTGAAGCAAGAACCACTAATGCTAATGGTACAAGCTCCCACGGAACTAAAACCACCAGCAATATTGGAGGGTTTTTACAGGATGAATTTGTTGGAACCGCACCACAAGCATCCTATTATTTATTTGTAACCGAATATGGTCCAACCGAAACTCCAGTTGAAGAAGCTTGGTGGGTAGAAGCATTAGAACGCTCCGATAGTCTAGGCGTAGATGTAGTTAATACTTCTTTAGGGTATCAGAATTATGACAATCCAAATTACGATCATAGTTATGACGATTTAGATGGACAAACCACTTTTTCGGCAAGAGGTGCAAATATTGCTTTCGATAAAGGAATGATTTTAGTTACTTCCGCTGGAAACGATGGTGGAGGATTTACTTATGTTGGGACTCCAGGTGATTCGCCAGGAATGTTGACTGTGGGTGCCGTAGATTCTAACGGAAATTGGGCTTCGTTTAGCTCTATTGGTCCAACAACAGACGGAAGAATAAAACCAGATGTAATGGCACAAGGTGCTAGTGCAGCAGTAATAGGGACCGATGGTTTTGTTACTTATAATAGTGGAACCTCATTTAGTTCGCCTATAATGGCAGGTGTTGTAGCTTGTTTGTGGCAATCAAGGCCGCAAACTCCAAATAACCAAATGATGCAAATAATTAGAGAATCTGCTCATCTATTTAATAATCCTACTGACGAAATGGGCTACGGAATACCAAATTTTGAAAATGCTTATTTAGCATTACAACTATTAGGAATTGAAGATGAATTTTTACTTTCAAATTTTGCTTTATACCCAAATCCAACAACATCAAAAATAAATATTTCTTTTCCTGAAGGGACTTCTGAAGCGGAATTTACTATGTATTCTATACTCGGAAGCAAAGTATTATCTACTTCAATTTCAAAGAATGCAAATTCAGTAAATATGGAATCGTTAACCACAGGAATGTATATCGCAACAATAAGTTCCAACAACCAAAAAATTAGCTTTAAGATTATTAAAGAATAATGAATACTAAAATTACCGAATTATTTAAAATTAAATATCCAATTATTCAAGCAGGAATGATTTGGAATAGTGGTTGGCGATTGGCAAGTGCGGTTAGTAATGCTGGTGGATTGGGCTTGCTAGGAGCAGGATCCATGTATCCTGAAGTGCTTCGAGAGCACATTCAAAAATGTAAAAAAGCCACTACTAAACCCTTTGGTGTGAATGTTCCGATGTTGTATCCAAACATAGAAGAAATCATTCAGATCATCATCGAAGAAGGAGTGAAGATTGTATTTACTTCCGCAGGAAATCCAAAAATACATACAGCACGTTTAAAAGAAAACGGAATTACCGTTGTTCATGTAGTAAGTAGTGTAAAATTTGCCTTAAAATCGCAGGAAGCTGGTGTAGATGCGGTAGTTGCTGAAGGTTTTGAAGCTGGAGGACATAATGGAAGAGAAGAAACTACGACTTTTACATTAATACCAATGGTAAAAGAAAAACTAGATATTCCGCTAATTGCTGCTGGAGGAATTGCAACAGGCAGAGGGATGTTAGCGGCAATGATTTTAGGAGCCAATGGGGTACAGGTAGGAAGCCGATTTGTTGCAAGTGAAGAGTCCAGCGCTCATATAGCTTTTAAAAACATGGTTTCGGAAGCTAAAGATGGCGATACTATTTTAACTTTAAAAGAATTAGCACCTGTTCGTTTATTAAAAAACAAGTTTGCTGAAGAAGTGATAGAATTGTATAAAACCAATCCGTCAGTTGATGAAATAAGAGAGTTGTTAGGAAGAGCAAGAGCCAAAAAAGGAATGTTTGAAGGTGATTTGGAAAACGGCGAATTAGAAATTGGTCAGATTGCAGGTTTGATAAATAAAGTAATCCCAGCTGCTGAAATTGTAAAAGAAATGATTTCTGAATTTAATAAAGTAATTGCTGAGGTAAAGAAAATTTAGTTCCGAAGCCACAAAACTTTTCCGTATTCCTCTTTTCTAGAAGCTGCTTCTCTATTTTTAACTATCAAATGAGTTTCATCTAATTTTTTACTACGATAACCCATTAAATGAAAAAATTGTTTGGCAAATAACCAAGCGATTTTTCGGTTTACAATTAAAGTATCTTTTTTATCCGACCGCCAACTTACGCCAGGCATTATTGGTAATAATTTATCAAAATGAAGCTTTCTAAAAAAGCTTGATAAGTTTAAGAATACTTGTGGGATTTTCCGAATGGAGAAATAACCATCATCCCCTTGACTTTGGTATTGGGGCATTAATATTCTCCCTTGTTTTTTTGCAATAATTGTTTCACCATTACTATCTGCCAATTCTTGTCCTTTATCGATTCTTTGAAAATTTAAGAAACCTGGTTTCATGGTAAAATTCTCGTCTTCTTTAATTTGGTAATGGTAATATATTTCATAAATGTTTCGAGAATCTATCGATGTTTTTGCAAGCAAATCGTAGTTGGTTTGAAAATCGATTTCTTCTTTTGAAACAGCTTCGGTAAAAACTAAGGATTGGTAAATAAAAGCAATATGATTTTCGATAGACGAAAGACTGTCGTGTTGTCCTCCTTCAAAACCAAAAGCAACATAACCCAATTCGTTGATGTAACTTAAAAGCGGACCATCTAAATATTCTTCAATTCCTAATATTAATGGAACTGGATATTGTTCTGTAAATTTTCTGTTAATTAAACTATCGTTTACCGTTAAAAATGGAATGGTTTCACTAGAAGTAGTGTGTAAATCCATAAAGTAAAAAGGACCTTCTTCGGTAGTGAGAATAGTATTAATAATGTTGTAAATGTTGAGTTGCTGAATAGTATCTTCGCCAACTTTTTCAATATTACCAGATTTTATTTGTTGCATCCTTTCCGAAGTCCACATTCGGTTGAGGTCTTGATTTATATAACGTGAACCCTTCTCTAAAGCAGTCAGATTTCCACTAATAGCATAAATATTTCCTTTTACAGGAATGTTTTTTTCTTTAATTTTCTTTAAAACTTGATGAAGTGCAAAAACTCCTGAAGGTTCATTTCCGTGAATTCCTGCTGTGAAAATAAGGGTAGGACCAGGTTGAGTCCCTTTTATTTCTCCTATAATACGACTGACTTCAATCGTTTTATTTAAAGCTTTACTAAAAACTTTCGTCATTGTTATGCGATTATATCTTTGATGGTAATTATTCCGACCAAACATTTTTCTTGAACTACTGGCAAGCAGCCAATTTCTTGCACTTTCATTAAATGAATAGCTTCTAGTATTTTGGTTTCAGGATGAGCAATGTAAACATTTTTCATCATAATATCTGCCACTATACAATCGATATCACAATTTTTATTTTCCTGAAATTTTTCTAAATGAGCCCAGGTTAAAAGACCTACCAATTCACCTTTTGTGTTTTCAACAGGAACGTGATGAATGCCTTTCCATTCCATAATACTAGTAGCCAAATCTGCTAAGTCGTTTTCGTGAATGGTGAATAATTGCGTGGACATTACGTGACCTACCAAATGAGCATCTTGGTATTTGTTGGGTAAATTTTCGAACATTGGCCATTGATGAACAGGCAAACCAGTTTCTTGATTTTTATGCATTAATTTGGTTAATGCACCGAGCGCATCATCTTGCTTTAAGGTTTTTCTGAGGTGGCGATAATTTGTTACTCCCCATTGAGCTCCTGTTATGTTTTCGGCCCGACCTTGAATTACTCCTAATAAACGATCAATGTCTTTTTTGTCGATACCTTCATTTTCTAATCCTTTTCTAGCAATGGGTATTAACTCCTGAACTACTAAATCACGAACCGAAATTTTATTGCCCATCCAAGTCATCACGGATTCTTTTCCCGTTCTTGCTGCCTTGATAAAATTAGATTTGGCATCTTTAAAGTCCATCACACTTGACATATCATCAAATTTTGAAGGTCTTCCTTTCATTAATCCTACCCAAAAAGCAAAGTTTGCCATTTCATCTAAAACCGTTGGTCCAGAAGGAATGTATCTATTTTCAATTCGAAGATGTGCTTTTCCGTTACCAACTCCGTAACAAGGGCGGTTCCATCTATAAATCGTACCGTTAAAAGTGGTTAATGCTTCTAGTTTTGGGGATTTTCCGTTCTTTATATCTTCTAAGGAATTGCTTTCAATGTCCTTGGCTAAAATAATTTTATGACTAGCAATGTCGGTTTTAAAAATATCTAAAACAGTGCCTTTTGCCCATTCTTTACTGAAAGATACTCTTGATTGTTTGTCTTCTAGGGCGTGCGAAGAATTTCGGGTATCAATACTTTGTTGAAATAAAGCAATTCTAGTTTCGCTCCAAAGCTCTCTTCCTAGTAATAATGGTGAGTTAGAACAAATTCCTAATAATGGTCCAGTAATAGTTTGTGCCCAGTTATAGCTAGAAAGGAAATCGTCTGGCTCTATCTGAAGGTGCATTTGAAAACTGGTATTACAACCCTCAAAAAGCACCGAATCATGCTTGATAAAAAGTTCGTCAACACCTCGCATATGCATTCTAAAATCTTTTCCTCGCAGTTCTTTCAGCATATCATTTAACATCCAATAACGATCCATTGGTGTCATATAATCAAACTCTAATTCTCTTTTTGTAATGGTTGGGAGTATTCCAGTAAGGACAATTTTGTTATTATATTTTTTAGCAGATATTTTTGCTTTTGCAAGTAAAGTCGTTAATTGATTTTCCACTTTCGAAAAAGCATCATTCTTTAACTCAATAGGGTCTAAGTTTATTTCTAGGTTGAATAAAGCGATTTCAGTTGTAAAATGAGGGTCGTTTATATCTTTTAAAATTTCAGGAGATTTTTTTGAAGGTCTCCAGTTTTCAGTGACTAAACAAAATTCTTGCTCCGACCCAATTCTGGTAATATTAGTTTCAAATAACCCTTTATCAAGCATTATCTCTAATGCTTTTACATCGTTTAACAAATGTCTAATAAATATTGACCTTGCTTTTTTATCGGTAATAGTGCTAATTTTTTGATCTCCCATTGAATAATATATTTTGGAATTACAGACTTTATTTCTTGTAAACTTCGTAGTTATAAAGTTATAGAATTCAAAGGGAAATTCCAAATCAAAATTTAGAGGTTTTGCTATTTTAAATTAACTATCAGATTTACATATGGTTACCAAAAAAAATAGCGTTCATTAATAATTTATTGGTTCCGTACCAAAAAGCTCTAAAATTGGTATTGTCTGTAAAGTAAATTACTTTACCGCTTCCTAAATTTCCGACTTTAAACATAGCAGTATTTTTTAATTCACTAAGATTTTTGTCTGAAATATAGCCACTTAATAAAGGACTATCAGTGTACGTTATTGGGTTGTTATAACTGTTTTTATCGCTCTCCATAAAAATAGTAGAGTTTCTAAAAGTAGGAAGTTTGTCATTTTTATAACCAAAAGCAATCGGGTGGGAACGATCTAGTTTAGTTTCAAAAATTGCACCACCAATTACTTGTGCTCCAAAATAATTTCTCTTTTGTTCAAATGAAATTTGTTGGGTAGAATCTTTTTTAGACTTTAATTTTATTTTCATAAATTTATTGCTATTCAACCATCTTCCTGTGTTTTTGTATCCTATTAATGTTCCTCCATTTTTCACCCACGTTTTCAACTGTTCAGCGTCTTCTTTGCTAAGTGCATTTCCCCAGCTATTTGGTAAAATAATATCGGTGTATTTACTTAAATCGGTACGAGAAAAATCACGAGTATCTAATTTTGTAATTAGCATATCGTAACGTTGATCTAATAAATGCCAAACTTCTCCAGCATCATAAGGAGTGATTCCTTCACCAACAATTAGGGCAACTTTTTGAGGTTTAATTAACCTAAAACTACTACTACCAAGATCAATGCCTTCTGTCGTTCCAGTGCTAACACTTGTAATAGTTACATTGCTTTCTGATGCTACTCCCTTAATAAATAATGCTAATTCTGAAGTGTTTAGTTTTTGATTTTGAACTGGAATTAAAATTGTTCCGTAGTCATAATTCTTATTTTCAATTTTAAAAGGCTTCATTCCTACTTTTGCTCGCAGGCCTTTAGTAAGAATTTTGTTTAATGCTTTAGGAGTGTTGTAATCGTGCCATTCCATTAAATAAGCATAATTTGATGTTTTAGGAATTATAACTGAAGGCTTCTTTAATTCGGAAATTATGTTACCAGACCTACTTGTAGGTTCATTTTCTTCATAATCCAAGTTAAACGCCAACGGAAATGTCCAAGCACTTACATCATAAAACAAACTGTCTTGAAAAGTGGTTCTTCTTTGAAACATCGCTTTAATCAATCGGTGCTGTTTTTGGTTCATCGGAATTACATAGCTATATCCTTTTTTATAGTTTTTTCCGTTTTTTGAAAAATCACTTTTCAATTCGTGAAATTCTATTTTATGTCTTTGTAAAATTTCAGCTAAATGATAGGCTTTGGTAGCATCTTTTTCATCCCCAAAAACGATAGTTCCTCCTTTTGAAGCTTCATTACGAGCATCATTGTAAAATGTTTTTTGATAATTTAGTAATTCTTTTCGCATAGAAATGGCAGCGTCGAGAGTTGAAAGTACTGCGGTAAATTGATTTCGAATAGTAAACGGAAATGTTAGTATTCCGTTGTCACTTTCTTGTGCGTGCCCTCTAGATGAGGCTTGTTCAAATAAAATCCCAATTCCTCCATTTATATCTGGGAAGGTAGATCCTTTTCCGTAGTAAAAATCGTCAAAACTTTCTTTGCTATAATAAAAACTTCCAATTTTATTAAAGGCTTTTGCGTGAAACTCTGCAATATCTCCGGTAAGTTCTTGGTTCTTTTTTGGTGTCATCGGGTTGGTTCTCGACGGAATTCCAGGTTGAAAAAAGAAAGTAGAATTAGTGCCCATTTCGTGATGATCTGTCAAAATATTTGGATACCAATTATGGAAAGTTTCAATTCTTGCTTGACTTTCGGGAAGTTGTACTGGTAGCCAATCTCTGTTCATATCAAACCAATAATGATTGGTACGTCCGCCCGGCCAAACCTCGTTATATTCTCGATCGTTAGGATCTGGATTTATATTTTTACTTTTATTAGTATTTGCCCAATACGCAAATCGTTGCAGTCCATCTGGATTGTAAGAAGGGTCAAATAAAATTACTGTATTATTTAATATTTCATCTATTTTTTCACCTTGAGCAGCAGCTAAATAATACGCTGCTACCATTGCAGCATTGGAGCCACTTGGTTCATTTCCGTGGATAGAAAAACCTTGGTAAACTACGATTGGTAAATTATCTGTGTTGGTTGAATTTGTTTCTGTAAGAGAAAGATGTTCTTTTCTAATATCTTCTAATTTCGAATGATTCGCTTCCGAAGTAATATATAATAGGAGTAAGGGTCTGCCTTCAAAAGTGGTGCCTCTGTTTTCAATAGTAATTCGATCGCTCGCATTTGCCAAGGCATACATATAGGTAACCAGCTTGTCGTGAGAGATGTGCCAATCGCCAATTTCGTGTCCAATTACACTTTCTGGAGTTGGTATATCTTGATTGTATTGTACATCGTTTGGTAGAAAATAATCTAATTTAACGTGATAGTCTTGGGAAAATAATTGAAGTGAAATTAATAAAACGGAAAGGCGAAATAGGTGCTTCATACGATAAGATTTGTTTCGCATAAAGATATAAAAAAAACACCCCTTCAAAAGTTAAAAATTGAAGGGATGTTTGCTTAATTTAAGCGGGGGTAAATTCATTAAATATCGTCGAAATCTACATCGGTAAAGCTTGATGATGAAGGTTCTTCGGTTGTAGTTGTATTGGTTGTTGGATTAGAATCGCTATCTTCTTTTTGATAGTCTTTTTGGTGACGATCGCTAATTACTTCTTCTCCTTTTTCGTCGATAATAAATGAAATCATCTCGTTTAAACTATCTTTAAATTCAGAGAAATCTTCTTTATATAAATAGATTTTATGTTTTTTGTAGTGAAATGAACCATCATCGTTGGTGAATTTTTTACTTTCGGTAATGGTTAAATAATAATCTCCAGCCTTGGTAGCTCTTACGTCGAAGAAATAAGTACGTCTTCCAGCACGCATTACTTTTGAATGAATTTCTTCTCTCTCCATCATATAATTATCACTCATAATTTTGTTGTTTTTTTTAAAGGTTTCGTCAAAAATCTAAAAAAAATCTAACTGTAGCAACATTAAAGTTAATTTTCTTTTTCTAAAAGTTGTTTTGCGTACAATTCCTTATAGTAACCTTCTTGGTTTAATAGTTCATTATGAGTTCCTTGCTGTATAATTTTGCCTTCATGTAATACAATAATTTTATCTGCATTTTTAGCGGAAGAAATCCTGTGACTCACGATAATTGTGGTCTTGTTTTTTGAAATTGCATCGATATTTTTTAATATTTTCTCTTCGGTTTCGGTATCTACTGCAGAAAGACAATCGTCAAAAAGTAAAATATTAGGGTTTTTAATTACCGCTCTTGCAATAGAAACACGTTGTTTTTGCCCGCCGCTTAAGGTGATGCCTCGTTCTCCTAAAACAGTATTGTATCCTTCTTTGAAGCCAATAATATTTTCGTGAACGGAGGCTTTTTTGGCAGCTTCAAAAACCTCTTCATCTAAAGCGTCTTCTTTTCCGAATTTGATGTTATTAAGAATGGAATCGCTAAACAAAAAGGCATCTTGTGGCACATAGCCAATGCTACTTCTAAGACTTTCAAGATGCAGTGATTTAATGTTTTTGCCATCAATTAATAACTGTCCATCTTCTACATCGTAAAGCCTTCCGATAAGCTCTAATATAGTAGATTTTCCAGAGCCCGTATTGCCAATAATTGCTAATGTCTCACCTGAGTTTATGGTAAAAGATAAATTATTTAGGGCAGTAATATTGGTGTCTGAATAGGTGAAAGTAAGGTTGTTAAATTTAATGTCTCCTGTAATATTTGTTTCAGTTTTTGCTAAGTTTTCAATATCAGGTTTTTCATTTAAAAACTCATTAATTCTTTTTTGCGAAGCCTCAGCTTGTTGTACCATAGATGTAACCCAACCAATTACAGCTACTGGCCAAGTAAGCATATTTACATAAATTAAAAACTCTACAATAGTGCCTAAATGTTCGATTTTTCCGTTAATGTATTGAGTCCCTCCAATATAAATTACTAGTATATTACTCAATCCGATTAGTAAAATCATCAATGGAAAAAACAAGGCTTGTACTTTGGCAAGATCCACGTTTTTTTGTTTACTTCCTTCGGCTAATTCGTCAAAATCTTTATTGATTCTAGTTTCAATTCCGTAGGCTTTAATTACCGAAATACCGCTAAAGCTTTCTTGAGTAAATGAGGTTAATTTTGATAAATATTGTTGTACAACTGTGCTTCTTTTATGGATTGCAGCACTTAATTTATAAATAGCAATCGATAAAATAGGAAGCGGTGCAATAGCATATAAAGTAAGAGTTGGCGCTTTGTAAAACATATAGCTTAAAGTTACTGCTAAAAGGGTAATGTTTGTTATACTATACATTAACGCTGGGCCTGCGTACATTCTGACTTTACCAACATCTTCACTAATGCGATTCATTAAATCGCCCGTTCGATTTTGTTTGTAAAACTTAAGAGAAAGGTGTTCGTATTGTTTGAAAATGTCGTTTTTTAAATCGAATTCGATATTTCGTGAAACAACAATAAAAGTTTGACGCATAAGGAAAGTGAAAAATCCCGCTAAAATTGCGGTACCTAAAATAATTAGAATATTAATTAATAGTTGGTGTTTTACAAGCTCGATATCTGTAGTAGCCCCGTTGATGTAATCTTCAATAATATTGATTATATCACCTATTTTTTTAGGAACAATCAGCTTAAAAATTGTAGCGATGATCGTAATTGCTAAGCCTAAAAATAATCTTCCGCTATATTTCTTGAAATATTGGTTAAGGTGTTGAAGTTCTTTCATTTATGCGGTTGTAGTATTTATTAACAATGTCATAATTTAATCTTAATATTATTGTGAGATTATTAGCAAATAATTACTTTTGCACGTCCTTTTTAAGGATATAAAAATTCAATATATGGAGACAGAAGTAGTTAACAAGAATGATCTTAAAAAATTAAACCCTGTTTTTGGACAATTATCCTTTGAAAATCACGAGCAAATCGTTTTCTGTAACGACAAAGATACAGGATTAAAGGCAATTATTAGTATTCATAATACAGTTATGGGACCTGCACTTGGAGGTACTCGAATGTGGCAATATAAAAATGAATGGGAGGCATTGAATGATGTGTTGCGTTTGTCACGTGGCATGACCTATAAATCTGCAATAACAGGCCTTAATTTAGGTGGTGGAAAAGCAGTTATTATTGGCGATGCTAAAACACAAAAAACACCTGAGTTAATGTTGCGTTTTGGTGAGTTTGTACATTCATTAGGTGGTCGTTATATTACTGCTGAAGATGTAGGTATGGCAACAGAAGATATGGACTTAGTACGTACAGTTACTCCTTATGTTACAGGGATTTCTGAAGAAAAAGGGGGTGCTGGAAACCCTTCGCCAATTACTGCTTATGGCGTTTTTATGGGAATGAAAGCCGCTGCAAAACACGCTTTTGGATCCGAGATATTAGAAGATAAAGTAATATATGTTCAAGGTATTGGAAATGTAGGAGAAGCATTGGTTGAAAATTTAACCAATGAAGGGGCAAAAGTTATTATTTCGGATATAAACCAAGGAAGATTAGAAGAAATTCGTGATAAATACAATGTAAAAATTTATGAAGGGGATAATTTATATTCAGAAGAAATGGATATTTATGCACCCTGTGCTTTAGGAGCCACGATTAATGACGAAACTTTGCCCCAATTAAAAGCGAAAGTAATAGCTGGAGCAGCAAATAACCAATTAGCTGAAGAAAATAAACACGGCTTGTTACTTCAACAAAAAGGGATTGTCTATGCACCAGATTTTTTAATTAATGCAGGAGGAATAATTAATGTATATGCGGAATTAGAAAATTATGGTAAACAAGAAATTATTCGTAAGACTGAAAACATTTACAATACCACTTTAGAGATTCTTAAAAACGCTGCAGCAAACGGAATTACCACCCATCAAGCTGCTTTTGATGTTGCACAAGCAAGAATTGATGCGCGCAGATTAAAAAACACTAAAGGACAATTAAACTAATAAATAATTTAAAAAGGTGCTAAATTATAGTGCCTTTTTAACGTTCTTATAAAATATGCTAACACGAAGACACATTAGAGTTAAGGTTTTACAATCTGTTTACGCTTATAACCAGAGTGAGGTGAAAAACCTTGAAATACAAGAAAAGTTTTTACTTTATAATATGGAACAGATGCAGGATTTGTATTTGTTGACACTTCAGTTGTTTATTGCACTTCGAGATCAAGCAGAAAACTACCTTACAATTTCAAAGAAAAAGCACTTAGCTACCGATTTGGAAAAACATCCGAGTAAGTTGTTTACAGAAAATAAGGTCATCGAATTATTAGCATCAAACGAATCTTTTAATGATATTATTAAAAAGAAGAAGCTCAATTATTGGGTTGAAGATTCTGAATATGTTGCCATATTATTTAATGATTTAAAAGGAAAAGATTGGTACACAACTTTTCTAACTAAAAAAACAGCGAGCTTCGCTGAAGATAAAGATTTTTTAATCAGAATTTTTAAAGAAGTAATTGCTCCAAGCGAAAAATTTTATGGATATATTGAAGACCAAAGACTTACATGGCTGGATGATTTTCCATTAGTAAATACCTTGATATTGAAGATGCTTCAGAAAATTTCAGAAAAAAACTGTAATACAATTTTAATTCCTGAAGTATATAAAAACAATGAAGATCGTAACTATGCCTTGCGGTTATTACAGGAAGTTATTATTAATGATGAAAAATTAACAGATATTATTGATAACAAAACCCCTAATTGGGATAAAGATCGTATTGCCGATATTGATATGATAATTTTGAAAATGGGAATTTCAGAATTTTTATATTTTCCAACTATTCCGGTGCGTGTGACTATTAATGAATATTTAGAGGTGGCAAAAGAATATTCAACACCAAAAAGCAGTATTTTTATTAATGGGATATTAGATAAAATGGTAAAAGAATTAACTGCTGAAGATAAATTGAATAAAATAGGACGAGGACTAAGATAAAATATAAAAAATTAAGTATTTTAGCCACGCTAAAACATAAATCTAAAAAAAAATGAAAAAATCAATCCTAATTATTGCCATCATGTCTACTTTTGTATTTACGTCTTGTAAAGAAAATGCAGCTGACAAAGTAAAAGAAGAAAAAGTAGCTGAAGCAGAAACAAGAGATGCTAATGCAGGAAAATTTGCTATAATTACTTTTGAAGAAAAAGAATTTGACTTTGGTACTATTGAACAAGGGACAAAAGTAGAGCACATTTTTAAATTTACAAACACAGGTGATGCACCTTTAGTAATTGTAGATGCAAAAAGTAGTTGTGGTTGTACTGTACCAGAATACCCTAAAACTCCAATTGCTCCAGGAGAAACAGCAGACTTACTAGTTAAATTTAACGGAAGTGGTAAAAATCAAGTTAGTAAAAACATTACTATTATTGCAAACACAGAAACTGGAAAAGAAGTAATTAAAATTAAAGCTTTTGTAAATCCTAAAGCAGGAGGAGCACCAGCAAAAACTAAATAATTTTAATTAGTATAATTTACCTTATGGAACAATTACAAAGTTTTTTACCTCTTATTCTTTTATTTATGGTTATTTATCTGTTTATGATAAGACCTCAAATGAAAAAACAAAAGCAAGAAAAGAATTTTTCTAGTGAATTAAAAAAAGGGGATAAGATTATTACTACCAGTGGTATGTATGCAAAAGTACTAGAATTAAATGATGATGGTACTTGTATTCTTGAAACAGCTGCAGGTAAAATGAAGTTTAATCGTTCAGCAATTTCTATGGAAATGAGTACTAAACTCAATGCTCCAAAAAAAGATGTAAAGAAATAGTTTCTGCATTAATTGCAAAACACAAAAAAAGCCTTCAATGTAAATAGAAGGCTTTTTTTAATGCTTATAAGTTTCCTATTTGTTAGCTACTATCTGAACTATATTTACAATAACTTCAATAGCTTTTTGCATACTTTCTACAGGAACATATTCGTATCTGCCATGAAAATTATGGCCTCCAGCAAATATATTTGGACAAGGAAGTCCCATATAACTTAATTGTGATCCGTCGGTTCCGCCACGAATTGGTTTAATTAAAGGTTTTATTCCTGCTTGTATCATTGCTTCTTCAGCAATATCTACAATATGTTTTACAGGTTCAATTTTTTCACGCATATTAAAATATTGATCTTTAATTTCTACCGAAATCACTTCATTTCCGTATTGCGTATTTAATTCGTCTGCTAATTTGCTTACCACATTTTTTCGTGCTTCAAATTGTGAGAGGTCATGATCACGAATTATATATTGGAGTTTTGTTTCTTCAACATCACCCTTCATATTATGTAAATGAAAAAAACCTTCTCTGCCTTCTGTGTGTTCGGGTGTTTCCATTTTAGGTAACGAATTGATAAACTGTGTAGCAATATACATGCTGTTAATCATTTTTCCTTTGGCATAACCAGGATGTACAATTTTACCTTTTACAGTAACAATAGCACCAGCTGCATTAAAATTTTCATATTCTAATTCGCCAACTTGACTTCCGTCCATAGTATAAGCCCAATCTGCACCAAATGTTTTAACGTCAAATTTATGTGCACCTCGACCAATTTCTTCATCGGGAGTAAAACCTATTTTAATGGTTCCGTGTTTAATTTCTGGGTGATTAATTAAGTATTCCATTGCAGATATTATTTCAGTTATTCCTGCTTTATCATCTGCTCCTAATAAGGTGGTTCCATCTGTAGTTATTAATGTTTGTCCTTTATATAGTAAAAGGTCATCAAAATAGGATGGAGACAGAATAATATTTTCCTCTTCATTAAGTACAATGTCTTTACCATCGTAGTTTTCTATAATTTGAGGTTTCACGTTTTTTCCAGTAAAATCTGGAGAAGTATCAAAATGTGAAATAAACCCGATAACAGGGATGTTTTTACCGTTAATATTACTCGGAAGTTCTGCAATTATGTAGGAATTTTCGTCAATCGTGACGTCTTTTAGTCCAATTTCTTTCATTTCTTTCACTAAAGCATTGGCTAAATTCCATTGTTTTTTTGTGCTAGGAGTTGTATTTGAGTTTGGGTCACTTTCTGTATCAACTGTTACATAGCTTATAAAACGGTCGATTAAATGTTGTTTTTTTATCATGAAAATAAGTTTGTTCAAAGATACGAAAACTCACTTTAATTCTATAGGTAACTTTTGTTACAAAGTATAAGAATAATTTACCTATTTTTACGAAAACAATAATTAAAACAAACTTTATGAAACAAAAAAACTTTTTTATGTTATTTCTTGCTTTGTTGATAACCAGTGTTGGTTTTTCACAGCAAGTTTCCGGTTCAATTACCGATGAAAGCTCAGAGCCTTTAATAGGAGTGAGTATTATAGTAAAAGGCACCGCTGTTGGTGCAATTACAGATTTTGATGGAAATTACACTATTGATGCAGTTAGCGGAGATGTATTGGTTTTTTCTTATATTGGTTATGATAGCCAAGAGAAAGCAGTTACAGGTCAATCGTTAGATTTAGTTATGGTATCTGGTGTATCGTTAGATCAAATTATTTTAGTGGGAACACGTAACCCAGGAAGAACTGCATTAAATTCTGCAGTACCTGTAGATGTTTTAGATATTAATGAAATTGCAAAAAGCTCGCCACAAATTTCAGTGACAGAGATATTAAATTATGCAGCGCCTTCATTTACTTCTAATCCACAATCTATATCTGATGGTACAGATCACGTTGCTCCTGCTTCGTTAAGAGGTTTAGGACCAGATCAAGTATTGGTGCTTATTAACGGAAAAAGACGTCATAAATCTGCATTAATTAATGTAAACGGAACTTTTGGTAGAGGATCTGTTGGTACAGATTTAGACGCAATTCCTGTTGCTGCCATTGAACGTATAGAAGTGTTAAGAGACGGTGCAGCTGCACAATATGGGTCTGATGCAATTGCGGGTGTAATTAATATCGTATTAAAAAAAGCAACCAACCAACTTGATATGAGTATTTCTAGTGGAGCTAATTTTACTAGTGAAAACCATGATGATGATATAGATGGTGAAAGATTTAATATTGCTGCAAACTACGGTTTGCCAATTGGTGATACAGGATTTATTAACTTTACAGGTAACTTCGACTTTAGAGGAACTACTAATAGAATGAAAGAATGGGAAGGTCAAATCTTCAACCAATACAATGCTATTGAAAGAACAGCTCAAGCAGATGGATATGACATTAGCCAATTATTAGATGATGATGTGTCTGATGTTATTAACTACGGTAACCAATTAGGTTTTGGTTTAGATCCAAATGCAACTAAAGAAGATTTACAAGGGATTTTAAATGCAGATTATACAGATCAAGAACTAGTAGCAAGAGGGATGGAACGAAGCGATTTTAATATGCGTGTTGGACAATCTGAATTAAGAGGTGGACAGTTTTTTGCAAATTTGGAAATTCCTGTAAGTGAAGATTTAGTAATTTACTCTTTTGGAGGTTTAGGATTTAAAAATGGTAATGCTGCGGGTTTCTACAGATTACCTTACCAATCTAGAGCATATACTCCAGCTAGAATAAATGGTTTCTTACCAGAAATTAATTCAAATATTAAAGACAAGTCTTTAGCTGTTGGAATTAAAGGTGTGATTGGAGATTGGAATGTAGATTTTAGTAACACTTACGGAAACAATGAATTTAGTTACCGAATTGCTAATTCTATGAATGCATCACTAGGTAATTCTACTCCTTTTGAAGCCAATGCTGGTGGATTTAGTTCTGGTGAAAATACTACAAACTTAGATTTTTCAAGATTCTATGAAGACACTATGGAAGGATTTAGTTTAGCTTTTGGTGCTGAATACAGAGTTGAAAATTATAATATTTTTGCAGGTGAAGAAGCATCTTACGCTCAGTACAATACTGATGGTAATGTACACGATCCAACAGATTCTAACTCTTCTGTGCCTACAGATTTCTTTGGAAATAACAGGCCAGGAGGTATTCAAGTGTTTCCAGGTTTTAAACCAGAGAACGAAGTAAATGCGTATAGAAACTCTATTGCAGGTTATATTGACGTAGAAGCAGATTTTACAGAATCTTTTAGAGCAACTGCTGCAGTACGTTACGAAAATTTCTCAGATTTTGGAGGAACACTTAATGCTAAAATTTCTTTCTTAGCCAATGTAACCGATAATATTAATGTTCGTGGTTCTGGTCAAACAGGATTTAGAGCTCCATCATTACAACAAATTCATTACAATTCAACATCAACAATATTTGTTGATGGTGTGCCAAATGAGGTAGGTATTTTTCCAAACACATCACGTATCGCAAGAATATTAGGAATTGAAGAATTAAAAGAAGAAACTTCAATAGGATTTACCTTAGGAGCAACTGCAAAAATTTCAGAATTAAATTTAAAATTATCTGTTGATGGTTATTATGTAGCGATTGATGACAGAGTAGTGTTAAGCGGACAATTTGACGATGGAGGAAATCCAGAACTTGCAGCATTATTCGCTGAAGCAAATGCTAGTCAAGCAGCGTTCTTTACTAATGCTGTAGATACGGATACTTGGGGTCTTGATTTTGTTGCAGAGCACGATATTAATATTGGAGATAATATGAGATTATCAAACACCTTATCTTTCACTTTTTCTCAAACAGAAGTAGTAAATACTAATATTCCAGATGCTATTGCTGATGCGGGTTTAACTAGTACGTTCTTCGATGAAACAAGCAGAATTTTTATAGAAGCTGCTGTTCCAAGAACAAAAGGGTCATTAACAAACAACTTAAGCCTTGGTGATGATTGGAATTTCTATTTAAGAAACACTTATTTTGGAGAAGTTGAAGAAGCAACTAATAATATTGACCCAACAGTAGATAGAATTTACGCTGGAAAATTAATCACAGATTTATCTGTTGGTTATAATTTTAGTGAAACATTGCGTTTTACTATTGGAGCTAACAATTTACTTGATATTTATCCAGATGAAGCTGATGATGCATTTAGATCTTCTGGAAGATTTGTTTATTCAAGACGTTCTACTCAGTTTGGAACTGGAGGAAGATACTTATTCGCAAGAATGAATATTACTCTTAAATAATTTAAGAATATAAATTATATAATAAAGAGGTTGCCTTTTAGGCAGCCTCTTTTTTTTGCTTTAATATGAAACCAATACGATATATTTCAATTAGATTAATACAATTTATTGATACCTTTGCAAACCAATACTCTATTTGAACATATAAAATGTACAAACTATTAATTCGCCCACTTCTATTTCTTTTTGACCCCGAAAAAGTACATTATTTCACCTTTTCATTAATTCGATTTTTAACTAAAATTGGTTTTGGAGGAATTTTTAGAAGTTTATATCAAATTAAAAATCCAAAATTAGAACGAGAAGTTTTCGGAATAAAATTTCCAAACCCAGTAGGATTGGCAGCAGGTTTCGATAAAAATGCAGTATTGTTTAAAGAGCTTTCAAATTTCGGATTCGGTTTTATTGAAATAGGAACTGTTACTCCCAAAGCACAAATTGGAAATCCTAAAAAAAGATTGTTTCGTTTAAAAGAAGATCAAGCTATTATTAATAGAATGGGCTTTAATAATGATGGGGTTTTAGCTGCTGTTGAAAAGTTGAAGAAACGCTCTTCGGCTCCGCTCAGAGATCAGAAAGTGATTATTGGTGGAAACATTGGTAAAAACACTCAAACAATTCCCGAAAATTACACACAAGATTATTTAGAATGCTTTAATGAACTACATCCTTATGTAGATTATTTTGTGCTAAATGTAAGCTGCCCAAATGTTTCAAGTCACGCCAAACTAAACGATAAAGATTATTTGGAAGAATTAATTTCTGAAGTGCAAAAAGCCAACCGAACTTTTGATAAACAAAAACCAATTCTTCTTAAAATTGCTCCCGACTTAAATAACCTTCAATTAGATGAAATAATCGAATTGGTTTGCAAAACAAAAATTGATGGGATTATTGCATCCAATACTTCAGTAACAAGAGATGGTTTAATTTCAGAAAACAAAAATGAAATGGGTGGTTTAAGCGGAAAACCACTAGCTGATAAATCAACAGCGGTTATTCGGTATCTTCATAATAATAGTAATGGATCTTTTCCTATTATTGGAGTTGGAGGAGTTCATTCAGAAAAAGATGCACTTGCTAAATTAGAAGCAGGAGCAAGTTTGATACAAATATTTACAGGTTTTATTTACGAAGGGCCTGGATTAGTAAAACGGATCAATAAAGCGATAATTAACGCTTAACTACCTTTTTTAAAGTACTCTTTCCACTAGAATCTATTATTTTAATAAGATAAATTCCACTTGATAAATCGGATAAATCTATTTTTAATTGATTGCTATTAGTTGTGTTTGCTTTCAGTATTTCTTTCCCTAAAATATTATAAATTTCAATAGCCGAAATTGTATTTTCTTTTGTAGAAATAGTAATAAAGTTACTAGTAGGATTTGGATAAATTGTAATGTTTTTAGTTAATTGATTGTCATTATTTCCTAAAACTACATTTTCTAAAGTAATTGTTAACGTTCCAATTATTTCAGAAGAAAATGGAGCAACTCCTTGTAAACTAGAAATCCCTTCTTGTGGATTTGTATCTTGATTGGGTGAATTATAATCGGTTCCGTCATCAGTACCAGCATCATAAGCATAAAGATCCATTGTCATATTTTCTATCCAATCACCATTCCCATCTAATAAGGAAAGGCCATCAACGCCAATAATCCAATCTGGGCTAGGTGCAATCATAGAGATTAAAGTTAGTAAAGGAAATTCTTCAGTAGTTATCACATCACTAATAATAATATCTCCTAAGGGAGTTGATAAGGCATCACCATCTATCAATAAATTTGAAAAGCCATTACCTATAGCGGTGTTTATTTCAGAAAAGAAAACAGTATTGCTTCCAAGCTCTGCAACATTTTCAATACCTGGAGAAGCCAAATCTCCCATTTTGAAAAATACAACTTCATTGTTGTGAGTAGCACCTACTAATTTTGACCAATGTGCATTTGCAGGAAAATTGTTGGATGGATGCGTTGCATTAGACCAATTACTAGTAAAAGTAATAGTGTAGGTTGCTTCAGATTGTGAGAACAAACTCGCAGAAAATATAAATAGGATAAGTAAGGATAATTTTAATTTCATGATTGTTAATTTTTATCATAGTCACAAATTGTATGCCTTAATTACATAAAATTCATTATTTTTATTTTATGATTGAAAACTTGCTTTCTTTTACAATAGCCACCCTTTTTTTAGCAATGGCTCCAGGGCCTGATAATATTTATGTAATTGCCCAATCGTTAACCAACGGAACCAAGAGCGGAATCGCTACAACAGCAGGATTAATTAGTGGTTGCATCGTACATACTACTTTGTTAGCATTTGGGATTTCTGCAATTATCACTACTTCCGAAACTCTTTTTTATGGTGTTAAAGTTTTAGGGTCTCTCTATTTATTTTATTTGGCTTATAAAGTTTTTTATAGCAATAGCGATATTTCGTTAAGTGAGAATGCTCCTAAAAAATCGAATATTCAACTTTTTAAACAGGGAGTTGTTATGAATATTGTCAATCCGAAAGTGATGATTTTCTTTTTGGCATTTTTCCCAGGTTTTCTTTGGGATAAAACAGGAAATACTGTGGTACAGTTTTATATTTTAGGAATTACATTTATGGTAGTTTCCTTTATAGTTTTTAGTTCTTTAGCACTTTTATCGGGTACTATTTCTTCTTATTTATTAAAACATAAATCAACAGGACTTGTTTTAAAATGGCTTCAAATTATTGTATTTGTGGGAATTGCAGTTTTTATATTAATTCCATAATTGTATCTTCTGTGTTGTATAAATCTTAATTATTCCTTTTCAATAAAACAATTGGAATGAGTACCTTTGAGCTAATGCAAAAAGTTAAAATAATAGAATGTCCTAGAGATGCAATGCAAGGTATTCGCGATTGGATTCCGACAGATGTAAAAGCACAATACATTCAGTCGTTATTACGCTGTGGGTTTGATACTATTGACTTCGGGAGTTTTGTGTCGCCCAAAGCAATTCCGCAAATGAAAGATACGGCGGAGTTACTTTCAAAATTAGATTTATCTTCAACAGACAGCAAACTTTTAGCAATTATTGCGAATGTTCGGGGTGCTCAAGATGCAGTTCAGCATAATGAAATTCAGTATTTGGGCTATCCTTTTTCTATTTCTGAAAACTTTCAGATGCGAAACACTCATAAAACTATTGCTCAATCTTTAGAAACATTAGAAGAGATTTTAAACTTGGCAGATGCTTCAAATAAGGAAGTGGTAGCTTATCTTTCTATGGGTTTCGGAAATCCTTATGGAGATCCTTGGAATGTGGAAATAGTAGGAGAGTGGACCGAAAAATTATCGAATATGGGCGTAAAAATTTTGTCATTAAGTGATACAGTTGGAACTTCAACGCCTGAGATTATTAGCTATTTATTTTCTGAATTAATTCCGAAGTACACCAACATCGAATTCGGAGCACATTTACACACCACACCAACCAAATGGCATGAAAAAATAGATGCAGCATATCAAGCAGGTTGTCGAAGATTTGATGGAGCAATTCAAGGTTTTGGAGGTTGTCCCATGGCGAAAGATGAACTCACCGGAAATATGCCTACCGAGAAAATGTTAAGTTATTTTACCACTCATAAAGTGGATTCTAACATCAATCCTATGTCTTTTGAAAGCGCTCATAACGAAGCCACAAAAATATTTACTAAATACCAATAATCTTATTTTTAAAAATGAAAAAGTTACTTCCTTTATTAGTTTTAACAGCAACGATGTTTTTCAGTTGTAAAGAAAATCCAGAAAATAATATTATTACTTTCAAATTTCTTCAAGTAAATGATGTGTATGAAATTGAAGCTTTAAATGATGGGAAATTTGGAGGAATGGCGAGGGTTGCACACGTTCGGGATTCTATAAAAAAAGAAAACCCGAATACCTATTTATTTATGGCGGGTGATTTTTTAAATCCTTCAATGTTGGGAACTTTAAAGGTAAATGGAGAGCGAATATATGGTAGACAAATGATTGAAGTGATGAATGCGATGAATTTCGATTTAGTAAATTTTGGAAACCACGAATTCGATTTAAAATATAAATACCTTCAGAAACGATTAAACGAATCCAATTTTCAATGGATGTCTTCTAATGTGCTTCATAATGTAGATGGAAAATCGATTCCTTTTACAGTTCAAAAAGAAAACGATACGGTAGCAATTCCAAAAAGTTTTACATTCCATATAAAAAATAAAAAAGGGAAAGAAGTTAAAATTGGTTTTATTGGAACAACGATTCCTTCAAATCCTGTTCCTTATGTAGATTACGGCGATATTTATAAAGATGCGAAAACGGCTTATGCTTCTATAAAAGATCAAGTAGATGTGGTGATGGGTTTTACTCATTTAGAAATTGGTCAAGACAAGGAGTTGGTGCGTCAAATTCCTGAAATTCCATTTATAATGGGAGGTCACGAGCATAATTTTATGTTGGTAACCGAAGGGAATTCCGTAATTGCAAAAGCAGATTCCAATGCAAAAACAATGTACATTCATACCTTTACTTATAATGTAAAAACAAAAGAATTAACTAGAGATTCGGAGTTAATGTATATGGACGAAAAAATAGCTTTTGAACCAAAAGTAGCAGCTATTGTAAAAAAATGGATGGAAATTCAAGATTCAAAAATCACGCAGGTTGTTGATGATCCTTATGAGTTGGTCTATAAAAGTGAGCAGCCTTTGGACGGAACAGATAGTGCCAATAGAAGCATTCAGACAGACTTGGGAGATATCATCACACAAGCAATGGCGTTTGCATACGATTATAAAGTGGATGCTGCTTTGGTAAATGGAGGGTCGATTCGTATTGATGATATGCTTCCAAACAAAGTAGAAAGTATGGACATATTTAGAACTTTACCTTTTGGAGGTGGTGTTTTAAAGGTTGAAATTAAAGGAAAACTCTTAAAAGAAGTATTGGATTTCGGAAAATCTAAAAGAGGAAACGGCGCTTATTTACAACGTTTTAATATAACTGAAGGACCTCAAGGAAAGTGGTTAATAGACGGAAATAAAATAAGAGATTTAAAAACTTATTCGGTTGCATTTAGTGATTACTTGCTGAAAGGATACGATATTCCTTTTTTAACACCAGAAAATAAAGGTGTAAAAAGTGTTTATACCCCAACAGAAGGTGAACATGCATATGATATTCGGAAAGCAATTATTCTATATTTAAAATCTAAACTATGAAAAAAGTCATCAAATACATTTTAATTATACTGATTGTTGTTTTTGTAGTGATACAATTTATTAGACCCGATAAAAATGAAGGCGGATATGAAAGTTTAGC
Organism: uncultured Flavobacterium sp.; assembly: GCA_964540425.1. Lineage (GTDB taxonomy): Bacteria > Bacteroidota > Bacteroidia > Flavobacteriales > Flavobacteriaceae > Marifrigoribacter. The sequence goes on along the minus strand of CAZIMW010000015.1, from coordinate 1,569 downwards.
AGTATTTAAAACGGAGACAAAAGTTTCTGATGAAGTATTTCAAATCTTAAAAACAAACTGTTTTGACTGTCATAGTGACCAAACAGTATATCCTTGGTACGCCGAAATTTCGCCGGCATCTTTATGGTTGAAAGATCATATAGATAAAGGAAAAGACGAATTAAATTTTTCTGATTGGGAAACTTTTTCAGTTAAAAGAAAAGACCATAAATTAGAAGAATTGGTTGAAGAAGTAGAAAAAGGAGCAATGCCATTAGATTATTATACGTGGATACACGGAAAACTTTCCGAAAAAGACCAAGAAACATTAATACTATGGGCAAATTTAGCTAGATTAAAATATCAATCTGAATTAAAAGAACTTTCTAAATAATTTGGATTAAATTTTAAATTGTAGTGTTGTGTAAAAATTTCTATCGGGAGATGGTATAATTCCAGGTCCTGGGTAGCCTGTTGCACGCCTAGTAAAGTAATAATTATTTAATAGATTGTTTACTCCAGCTTCTAATTTAAACATTTTATAAGAATAAGAAATCGAAAAATCTAGCACGTTATAACTAGGAATTGATCCAATAACTCCATTTAAACTGCTTTCTTCTGCATTTGAAGCATCGGTAAATTGTTTAGATAAATAAGTGAATTGTATATTAGACATAATGTTTTTGTAACCAAAAATAATTCCTGTTTTTAAATTAATATTTGGTACAAACTCTACCTTGTTTCCTTCAATTCCGTTTTCTTCAGATTTTGTGTATTTAGAATCTGTTAAAGAGGTATTAATAAAATAGTTAAATATAAAATTATTGTTGTCTAAAACTAATCTGGATAAGTTAAAATCTATTAAAGACTCAATACCGTACATAGCAGCATCTCCAACATTTGTTCTTTCCGTTTTTACGCTACCGTCTGGAAAAGCCCGTTGTATAAAACCAATTCTATTTTTGTAAAACAAGCTAAAAACTCCAAAATCGTACTGAATGTTTTTATGTAGTTTTCCGCGAATTCCTAAATCTGCTGTAAATCCATTTTCGTCTGTAATATCAGGGTCTATTGCATAGGCAGGATTAGTAATACTTATATCTGAAAATGTTACAGATCTATAGTTTTGAGAAATATTTCCGTAGGCTTCAAGCGATGTGTTTGGTTTGTAGCTGACTCCAATACCTAATAAAACAAAAGTTCTTTTATTTATATTATTGTCTTCAATTGTTTCGTTATTAATAACATTTCCTGCACCATCAAGGTTTATTTTTTTATAATACCCATCACTTTCGGTTTTAATATATTCAAGTCTAAAACCAGGAGTTATTGAAAACTTTTCATTAAAATATAAGATGTTTTCTCCAAATAAGGCGATGTTTAAATTTGGGAACGTATGTTTTGATTGATTTACATAATTTGGATACTCATCTAATTGAAAATTAAAATTAGCGTCAGAACCATCTGAACCTGGTCCTTGTTGACTAGTGTTTTTAGCATTGTAATATTTTGTGCCTAGTAAAAAAATAGCTTTTTCACCTAATAATTGGTACTCGCTTAGTAATCTCGCTTCAAATCCAAGGTTATTAA
>CAZIMW010000014.1:0-27755 GCA_964540425.1 uncultured Flavobacterium sp. | reverse complement strand
CAATTAAGTATTTCCTACTATAAAAAGAAAAATTCAGGGCCAGGATCATCTAGAAACTTCGGAATGCAACAAGCAAAAGGAAATTACTTTATTATTTTAGATTCCGACTGTTTATTGCCTTCTCATTATTTGTCTGTAGTTGAAGCATTTTTAAAGAACACTTATTTTGATTGTTTTGGTGGTGCCGATGCTGCCGATGCTAGTTTTACTTCCTTACAAAAAGCAATAAACTACACCATGACATCATTATTGACTACAGGTGGAATAAGAGGAAATAAAAAAAAGCATTCAAAAATTTGAACCCCGAAGTTTTAATATGGGGTTATCAAAAAAATTATTTAAAATAACAAAGGGATTTGCAAAAATACATCCAGGCGAAGACCCAGATTTGTCACAACGTATTTTAAAAGAAGGGTTTAAAACAACCTTTATTCCTAATGCTTTTGTATATCATAAACGAAGAGTTTCTTGGAAAAATTTTTACCAACAAGTTCAAAAATTTGGAATGGTTCGACCTATATTAAACAAATGGCATCCAGAATCTTCAAAAATTACTTTTTGGTTTCCAACCTTGTTTGTGTTGTTTGTAATTACTACTATCATTGGATCTCTAGTAATAAATAAGCTTATACTACTACCATTATTAGTTTATGTGTTCACCGTTTTTTTTGATGCTAGTTTTAAAAACAAAAGTGTTTATATAGGTTCTTTAGCAGTAATTGCTCTTTTTGTTCAGTTTTTTGGTTACGGAATTTCATACTTAAAATCTACCATATTTATAAAAATTCTTAAAAGAGATCCCGAAAAACAGTTTCCTCATTTATTTTTTAAGTAATTTTATAAATTATAATTATTTAATAATATGCCTATAAATAATGCCAACCATATAAAAAAAGGGAAACTCAAAATGTTTCTTCTATTTTTATTTATTACAACGTTTATTTGGTTTTTATCTAAGTTTTCAAGGGAGTTTACAGCAACGGTAGATGCAGATATTCAATATATTAATTTACCTCAAGGAGTGTTAATTTCTGAAGATAATTACAAAAATGTTTACTTCGACCTAACCGCAAGTGGTTTTGATTTTTTGTTTTATAAAATAAAGCAGCCGTCAATATCAATAGACATTAGTACTTATTACCAAAAGGGAAATCGCGTGGTTGAAATTTCAAGAAATGATTTCACTAAAATAATCACTTCCCAGTTAAACAAGAGTATTGCTGTAAAAAATATTTCAATTGAAGCAATGCACATAAAATTAGACAAATTAGAATCAAAGAAAATTCCAATACGTTTCTCAAATAATATTCAGTTTGAAAAAGGATATAAAGCAGTTGGTGGGTTTTTAATTATTCCTGATTCTATTGTAATCTCTGGGCCTTCATCTTTTATTGATGACATGACCGAACTTTCAACTGAAACGGTTAATTTAAATAACCTTAAAACGGATATCAATAAAACGATTGCACTTCAAATTTCAAATAAAAACGAAATATCGTATTCTCAAAAAAAAGTAGAACTAACTATAATTGTTAAAGAATTTATTCAGAAAACCCTTGTAATCCCTATACAACTAATAAATGTACCTTCTCAAATAGAATTAAAAGTTATACCAGAAAAATTGAATATCAAGTTCGATATTCCAATGGAAAAATTTAATACTTTTAATGAAAATGATTTTAGTATTGTATGTGACTTCAATAAACGAAATGATGAAGGAAGTTTTATAATACCAGAATTTTCTAAAAAACCAGATTCAATTCTTAATCTTGAAATACAAGAAAACAAAATAAAATACCTAATTTTTAAATGAAAATAGTTGGGCTTACTGGCGGAATTGGAAGTGGAAAAACCACTGTGGCTACTATGTTTAATCAATTAAATGTACCTATTTACATTGCGGATATTGAAGCAAAAAAGCTTACCAATACTTCAAAAGTTATTCGTAAAAAACTAACACAACTTTTAGGGACAGAAACCTATGTAGAAACTGGTTTAAACAAAAAATTTGTTGCCAATAAAATATTTAATAATAAGGAATTACTAGAAAAAGTAAACGCAATAATTCACCCTAAAGTTGCTCAGCATTTTAATAAATGGGTAAAAAAACAAGAAGGAGTTTATTGCATAAAAGAAACTGCAATTCTTTTTGAAAATGAAGGTTATAAAGGTTGCGATTTCACCATATTGGTTACTGCTCCCATAGCAGAAAGAATACATCGCGTTCTTAAAAGAGATGAAACTACCAAGAAAGAAATTGAAAACCGAATAAACAATCAATGGAGCGATAAAAAAAAAAGTAATCTAGCAGACTTTGTAATTGAAAATATTAAATTAAAAGACACGCAACAAATTGTCGAAAAAGCTCATTTATTTCTGTTAAAAACCTTCAGAAAATAGGGATATTTTATTTTGTTAACATTTGGTTAAATGTTAACAATTCTAAATGTTAAAATTCTATTTTTGAAGTATGAATAAAAAACTGTTTTCATTACTTATAATCTTAATGTCCCTTTCCTTATTAGGGATTATTTTTGTGCAAGGGTATTGGATTAAAAATTCTTACGACACAAGGGAGGATCAGTTTACATTAAATGTTCGGCAGTTGTTAATCTCTGTTTCTAAAGAGATTCAGTTAAACGAGGTTGAAAAATACTACGACATCTATAGCAGTTTTATTGATACAATTCAAGTTCCAGATCAAGCAAGTTTTAGTGAACTTATCTATACGATTACCAACGAAAGAAACGACGAAACTTATATATTTTCTGATGGAGTATTAGAAGAGAACTATAAATTATCTAATAATGTTTTAGATTTGGATATAGAAAATATTCAATTCAAAAAAATTACAAGCAGACGAATTACCACAAAGATCACTTCTGGAATCGATGGAAGCAAAAGTGTACAATCAAAAACTGAATCATTTAAACGTTTGAAAGATTACGAACAAAACCAGTTTGAAAATGCGTATAAAAATATATTAGCAAAAACACCTATTCATAAAAGAGTTTCAGGCGAAAAAATAGAAAAGTTAGTTAAATCTCAATTAAAAGAAAGAGGGCTCAGCACGAATTTTGAATATGCCGTTTATAGTAATGATTTAGCGACAAAAATTCGTTCAAAAAATTTCACATTAGATCCTACTTCTACCTACGGAGTGCCTCTTTTTGTAAATGAGGATATGAAAACTAGCTTTCAGTTATATGTGAACTTTTCAGATAAAAAGCGATTTGTTTTAAAGTCCATTCTTGGTATGGCAATTTTATCGCTTGTATTTACGGGAATTATTATTATTACTTATGCAAGTGCCTTGAGTCAACTACGAAAACAGCGTCAAATTTCTCAAATAAAAACAGACTTCATCAATAATATGACTCACGAGTTTAAAACCCCTATTGCGACAATAAATTTGGCGTTAGATGCTTTGAAAAACCCAAAAGTTACAGATGATAAAGAATTTATAGCCCGTTATCATAATATAATTCGTGAAGAAAATAGAAGAATGCATACACAAGTTGAAAATGTTTTAAGAATATCAAAACTTGAAAAAAATGAATTGGATTTAGAAAAAGATGAAATAAATTTAGAGTATATCATCGAAGATGCAATTACACACGTTAGTTTAATAGTTGAAGATAAAGGAGGATATATAAAAACACATTTAAATGCAGCTAATGCAACTGTTTACGGTAGTGATATTCATTTAACCAACGTTATTGTAAATATTATTGATAACGGAATTAAATACACTGAGGGGTCTCCAGAGATTGATATTTACACAGAAAATGAAGGGAATGATATTCTAATAAAAGTTGTAGATAAAGGCATAGGAATGAGTAAAGCTGTACAAAATAAAATATTTGAAAAATTTTATAGAGAGCAAATGGGGAATGTTCATAACGTAAAAGGACACGGTTTAGGACTTTCTTACGTTAAAAGAATATTAGACGACCATGATGCCGAAATAACAGTAGAAAGCGAAAAAGGGAAAGGAAGTACCTTTATTATTAAATTACACTTAATAACATAACAATATGGAAACTGAAAACAAAAAAATTTTATTAGTAGAAGATGATCCAAATTTTGGAACCGTACTAAAAGATTATTTAGCAATGAATGATTACGATGTAACTCATGCTAAAAACGGAATGGAGGGATTTGAAAAATTTAAAAAAGGAGATTACAATCTTTGTATTTTAGATGTGATGATGCCTTACAAAGATGGATTTACTTTAGCAAAAGAAATTAGAGAGAAAAATAAAGATGTGCCAATTATTTTTTTAACGGCAAAAGCGCTAAAAGAAGATGTGCTTAAAGGGTATAAAGTTGGTGCAGACGATTACCTAAATAAACCTTTTGATAGTGAAGTATTGCTAATGAAAATTAAAGCAATTATTCAACGAAAAGCTGCGGATACTGTTACTGATAGTAAAGAATTTGAATTTAATGTAGGAGGTTTCTTTTTAAATTCTAGATTGAGATTCTTAACATATAATAAAGAGAATCCAGTAAAATTATCGCCAAAAGAAAACGATTTACTTCGTTTGTTGGCATTGCATAAAAACGATTTAATGCCGCGTGAATTGGCTTTGACAAAAATATGGAGGGATGATAATTACTTTACTTCTCGAAGTATGGATGTGTATATTGCAAAATTACGTAAGTATTTAAGCAAAGATGATGATGTTGAAATTGTCAATATTCACGGTGAAGGATTTCGTTTGGTAGTTAAAAGTGAAGTAGATCATTAATTTAGTTAGCAGTACTCAGTTAGTAATGTTGATTGCCTCTGAAATTAGCTTTAAAATGATATTATTTAAAAATCAAAGCACCCTTAGTTGCTAAACAAATTAGAAATAGTATAGGGTGCAGATTTTTTGTTATTCGTGAGAATCTGTAATATCCGTGTTCCCATAGTAACATCAATTTAATCTAAAGAATTCCCCGAGGCTCTGCCTCGGTGGTCAAAAAGGAAAGTTTGAAAACCTGAGGTTTTCATCAAACTAAAAATAAAATTTTTTCCGCTTGATACCTCTATGGCTCTGCCTCGAGGTAGTTCATTTTTCTGAAATAGGAAGGGTTTTTTCTATAAAGTTAATTACTTCTGAAACTTCTGTTTGGTAACCAAACCATTTAATATCTTCGTTTTTCCGAAACCAAGTTCCTTGCCGTTTGGCAAATCTTCTAGTGTTTTTTTTAATTTCTTCTATGGCTTGTTCTTTTGAAAAGTCATCTTCAAAATACCTAAACAATTCTCGATATCCTACAGTTTGCAAGGCATTTAAACTTTTATGTTGATGAAGTGTTTTAGCTTCTTCAATCAATCCGTCTTCAATCATTATGTCAACTCGTTGGTTGATTCTGTCATAAATTAATTCTCTTTCAGCAGTTAATCCAACAAAGATGGTGTTAAAGTTACGTTGTGTATTTTCTGTTCTTAAAAAAGAAGAGTAGGGAAGTTTTTGCGCTCTGCAAACCCCCAAGGCTCTTATTACACGATGATGGTTTTGCAAATCTACTTTTGAATAATAATTGGGGTCTTTTTCTTTAAGTTCTTTTTGAAGTTGTTCAATCCCAAATTCATCATATTCTTGTTTTAGCGTTTCTTTTATTTCATTTGAAACCTCTGGAAATTTATCTAGACCTTTAACAACAGCATCTACATATAATCCAGAACCACCAACCATTACAACAACTTGGTGTTTTTTAAATAATGAATCTAATAATTTAATTACATCCCTTTCAAAGTCACCCACATTATAATTTTCAAAAACACTTTGGTTTTGAATAAAATGATGAGGAGCTGCCGCTAATTCTTCCGAAGAAGGAACCGCTGTACCAATTTTCATTTCCTTATAAAATTGACGAGAATCTGCAGAAATTATTTCCGTAGAAAAATGATTGGCAATTTTAATAGAAAGTGCTGTTTTACCAATGGCAGTTGGCCCAACTATACATATAAGATGCTTTTGTTTTGGCACGTTATGAGTTTTTATTAGTAGGGTTTAAATCATTACCGCAGTTAAAACAAAACTTGGCATTATCTTCATGTTGCACTTCATGACAATTGGAACATACTTGTGTATTTAGTTGAACTTTGTCTGTATTCCGGGTATATTCTGAGCTTACTATTCCAGTAGGAACAGCAATAATACCATACCCTAAAATCATTAAAATAGAAGCGATAAGTCGCCCTAAAGGTGTAATGGGATGTATGTCGCCATAACCAACAGTAGTAAGAGTTACAATACTCCAATAAACACCAACAGGTATATTGACAAAGCCACTTTCTTCCCCTTCAATTAAATACATAATTGTCCCAGCAATGATTGCAATTACAACTACTGCAAATAGAAATATAGTTATTTTAACACGACTGCTTCTTAATGCTATTAATAATTTGTTAGATTCTCCAACGTAACGGGTAATTTTTAAAATCCTAAAAACACGTAATAATCGTAAAGCTCTAACGGTTAATAATGTTTGTGAACCAACAATAAAAAAGGATAAATATAGAGGGATAGTCGATAAAAAATCTATAATACCGTAAAAGCTAAAAATATATTTGGAAGGTTTTTTTACGGTAATAATTCTTGCGAAATATTCAATTGTGAAAAATATAGTGATTATCCATTCGCCATAATACAAAACGTCGTGATAAACTTTGTCAATCTCCTTTACACTTTCTAGCATTACCAAAATAATACTAAAGACTATGAGGATTAATAAAAAAACATCAAAAATCTTACCCATAGGAGTATCTGCTTCATAAATGATTTCATGAAGTTTGCGGCGCCAGTTATTTTTTTTTAATGTGTTGATATAATTTTTTTTAAAAATCTAAAATAAAGAAAAACTCTGTATAAGTTTGCTTTATTCTAATTTAACTATTTTCTGTATTTTGTTTTTGCGTAAATAACCTTGGATAATATGTTGTGTGTCACGATTATTTTCCATTGGATTGATAATAGACTTTAAAACCTCTGAGTTGTTAATCTGAAAGTTTAAGTTATAAAATCCGTAGCCTTTATATTCCCCATTTTCAATTAATATTACCGAATGCTCATCCACCTCACGACCTTTATCAATTATTAGCATTGATTGATGTTCGTATGTACTTTTGCTAATAAATTGCTGAAATCGTTTGTTGTAATCTTCCGGTTTTTCCAAAGATAAACAAGCACCAAAACACGTTTTAATTCCGTAGTTAAAGCAAGCTTCATCTACTTTTTCTAGATGATTTAATTTTTGACATAATTGAAATTCATCTGTTATTTTATACAAAAAATTTTTGGCTTGTGCTTGGTTGGTAAAAGTGGTAATTATATGTTTTTCTTCTTGGTTTTCCGAGTCAATTTTTTCAGTTTTTAGATTGATATATCCGTTTTCATCTGTATAAGAAACTAACTGACTTTGAAAAACATTTCTTCTTAAAGCGTGATTAAAAATAGGTTTCAGTTTTTTTATTTCTTGACTCTCTTTTAATTGTGCAATTAGGTCGTTTCCAGTTTCTTCATACGTTACCGAAACAACTTCTAACTGAATTTTCATCGACTTTTTATTATCGTTGGTAAAATGCTGAATCAGTCGTTTTTTAATATTATTACTTTTTCCAACATAGATAATTTTTCCATTTTTTCGATGCATATAATAAACACCTGTCGTCGTTGGAGCCGTTTCTATTATATCTAAAAGTTTAGGTTCTAATTGACGTTTAGGGTCTTTTTTAACTGCTTCTGAAATAATAATCTTATCCACATCTTTTTCCAATAACATCTTAAAAAGTGTTACCGTTGCCTTTGCATCGCCTTGTGCACGATGACGATCGGTAATCGGAATTCCTAAAGATCGCACCAATTTCCCTAAACTGTAAGAGGGAAGCCCTGGTATTAATTGCTTAGAAAGATCAACGGTGCAAAGTGTTGGTTTTTCAAAATTATAACCCAATCTGTCAAACTCTGTTCTTAATATGCGATTGTCAAATTGTGCGTTGTGAGCAACAATAGTACAGCCTTCGGTGATTTCGATAATACGCTTAGCAACCTCGTAAAACTTGGGTGCATTGATGAGCATTTTATTATTAATTCCTGTAAGATTGACCACAAATGGTTGGATGCTACGTTCAGGATTTACCAAACTCGAAAACTGATCTATAATTTGATGTCCATCAAATTTATAAATAGCGATTTCGGTAATACCTTCTTCGTTGTATTTACCCCCTGTGGTTTCTATGTCGAGTATTGCGTACAAAATAGGTTTTAGGAGGTAGGTTTTAGGTTAAGGCTACAAGCTCGTTTTCCGAAGATAGAGCTTCCCACTCGTATCATATTGCTGCCATTTTCAAGAGCTATTGGATAATCGTCACTCATTCCCATAGAGAGAGTCTTCAGTTGGCAGTTGGCAGTCCCGATATTTATCGGGATTAGGTTGCATAAATTATTGAAAATATTTTTTAATAATCCAAATTCTTTCTGAAGTTGATTTTTATCTGAAGTAAAAGTTGCCATTCCCATTAAGCCTTCAATTTTTATATTCTGAAAGGATTTGAATTCTTCTGAAGCTAATAATTCTGTAACTTCAGCTTCGGTTAAACCAAATTTAGTTTCTTCTGAAGCAATTTTAATTTGAAGCAAACAGTTAATTGTTCGATTGTTTTTTAAGGCTTGTTTGTTAATTTCTTTCAGCAAACGCAAACTATCTACCGCGTGAATTAAACTCACAAATGGCGCCATATATTTCACTTTGTTTCGTTGAATGTGACCAATCATATGCCATTCAATATCCTTCGGTAATTCTTCATATTTACCCGCCATTTCTTGGATTTTGTTTTCGCCAAAAATACGATGCCCCGTTGCATAGGCTTCCAGAATATCGCTAGAAGGTTTTGTTTTTGAAACCGCCACTAAGGTTACATTTTCTGGTAGCTTATTCTTTATTTTTAAAAGATTTTCTGAAATATTAATCATTAAAACTCGTATATAGTAATTCCACTTCTCAGTTTTGGTTCAATAAAAGTGCTTTTAGGAGGCATCGTTAATCCCTCGTCTGCTACATTTTTTAACTCCTCGGTTGTAATAGGAAGCAAATTAAATCCAACTGCAAATTCACCAGAATCAATCATAGACTTTATATGAGCTAAATCTGTTTTTCCGTGAGGATATTCGATTCGAATATCGCTTCTTAAATCCTCTATTCCTAAAATTGGTTTTAAAACAACATCATATAATATCTGAACATCTAAAGTATCTAAAGCATTATTTATTTCATATTCATTTTTTCGAAGATATAACGAATAATATTCACCATCTAAATACATGCTAAAATGATGTTTTTTAGAAGGCTTGTAATATACGTTTCCACGATTTTCTATTCGGAATACTTCATCTAAAGAAAATAAAAATTCTTCTTTACTTAAGCCATTAAGATCTTTTATTAATCTATTAAATTCATAAATTTTTAATTCACTCTCAGGAATTAAGTAACTCATAAAGTAGTTATAGGGTTCCTTTCCAGAATGATTTGGGTTTTCCTCTTTCAAATCTTTTGCTAATAAATAGGAAGATGCTGATCTGTGATGACCATCTGCGATATAAAGATTGTTCATTTTAGAGAATATAGATTCTATTTTTGAAACCAATTCTGGATCATCTACATTCCAAACATAATGAGTATCCCGATAAGTTGTAGTAAACTCGTATTCTGCCCTAGATTGCATAACTTTTTCAATTAAATTACGCAATTCATCATTGTCAGGGTAGGTAAGTAGTACAGGTTCAGCATTAAAACCTACTGTTTTTAAGTATTGTTTAAAAAGAATTTCTTTTCGTTCAAGCGTGTTTTCATGTTTCTTAATTACATCATTTTCATAATCACAAGTACAAGCTCCAGCAATAATTCCGTTAAATACATAACCATCACGATTAATTATTTTATAGATATAAAAGCTTGGTTTTTTGTCTTGAATAAAAATTCCGTCCTCTTTAAATTCTTGGTATCTATTTTTAACAAAAGAATATCGGCGCTCTCCTGTTAATTGTTTATGGTATTTATAGCCAGGATTTACAATATGTAAAAATGAAAACGGATTATCACGTAACCTTGAATCTCTTTCCTTTTCAGAATAATCCTCATAAGATCGCGACGCAATTAAACCCACTTTATCTCGGGTAGGTCTTACTGCTTTAAAAGGGATGATTTTTGCCATGGGTTTTTAAATAATTTAACGGAACTTTCATGTGATTCCGAAATGAATTCGGAATGACACCTTATTGACACCTTATTGAAACATTTTTGAAACAGTTTCTGCTCTTCTGCTTTGGCTATAATCGTAAAAACCTTCGCCAGATTTACTTCCTAATTTCCCGGCTCTTACCATATTTACAAGTAAAGGGCAAGGTGCGTATTTAGGGTTTTTAAATCCGTCGTGCATTACGTTTAAGATAGAAAGACAAACATCTAATCCAATAAAATCGGCCAATTGCAAAGGACCCATTGGATGTGCCATTCCTAATTTCATTACGGTATCAATTTCTTGAACTCCCGCAACATTATTATACAATGTTTCAACAGCTTCATTGATCATAGGCATTAAAATACGATTGGCAACAAAACCTGGATAATCATTCACTTCTACAGGGACTTTATTCAGTTTTTCTGAAATTGTTTTAACCACATTATAAGTTTCTGAACTGGTGCTGTATCCTTTAATAATTTCGACCAATTTCATAATTGGAACTGGATTCATAAAGTGCATTCCAATTACTTTTTCAGGTCTTGAAGTTACTGCTGCAATTTGTGTGATAGAGATGGAAGAAGTATTACTTGCCAAAATGGTTTTTTCTGAACAAAAGCTATCTAAATCTCTGAAAATTTTCAGTTTTAACTCTAAATTCTCAGTAGCAGCTTCAATAACCAAACCTGAATTTTCAACCCCTTTTTTAAGGTTGGTATGCGTTGTTATATTATCTAAAGTTCGTTGTTTATCAGCTTCACTAATTTTTTCTTTAGCGACCATTCTATCTAAATTCTTGGTGATAGTTGCCATTCCTCTTTTTAAAGATTCTTCCGAAATATCTATTAATTGTACTTGATAATCAAATTGTGCGAAGGTATGGGCGATTCCGTTTCCCATTGTTCCTGCTCCTATAACTGCTATGTTTTTCATGTTTACTGCTTGTGTTTCGATCCCGCTCCATTTAAACTCCAACAGGATTTTTTTTAATTAAACTTATATTATAAACTTTTAAAATTTTCTATTACTTGCATTGCAACTCTAAGAGCTTCTGTACCTTGTGCTAACGTGACAATTGGTGTTGTATTATTGTTAATGGCATCAGCAAAAGTATCTAACTCATCTAATATTGCATTGTTTGTTGGTATGTTGGGGTTTTCAAAATAAATTTGCTTTTTTACTCCTTCTGCATTGGTTAAAATCATTGCAAATTCATCTGGGTTTTCTGGAGCATCTTTCATTTTTACGACTTCACTTTTCTTTTCTAAAAAATCTACAGAAATATATGCATCTTTCTGAAAAAATCGAGTTTTACGCATATTTTTCATTGAAATTCTACTAGCGGTAAGATTTGCAACACAACCATTTTCAAACTCAATTCGCGCATTGGCAATGTCGGGAGTCTTACTAATTACCGAAACACCGTTTGCTGTTACCGTTTTTACTTTAGAATTGACCACACTCAAAATAGCATCAATATCGTGAATCATTAAATCTAACACTACGGAAACATCGGTTCCACGAGGATTGAATTCTGCCAAACGATGTGACTCGATAAACATTGGATTGTCAATTTGATGTTTTACAGCCGTAAAGGCAGGATTAAATCGCTCTACTTGTCCTACTTGTCCTCGAACACCGTTTTTCTTTGCTAATTCTCTTATGGTTTCAGCTTCTTCAACCGATTTGGTAATGGGTTTTTCAATAAATAAATGCTTCCCAGCTTCCAATACTTTTTTTGCAGTATCAAAATGAAAAAGGGTAGGAGTAACTACATCAACCATATCACAGGCTTCAATAAGCTCTTCGGCAGTTTGAAAGTTTTTATAACCAAATTCTGAAGCTATTTTTTTTGCAGCTTCTTCATCGGAATCATAGAAGCCTACTAGCTCATATTTTGAAGATTGATTTAAAAGTTTTAAATGAATTTTTCCTAGGTGACCAGCACCAATAACTCCTGCTTTTAACATCGTTTTTGATTTTACGCAAAGATACTATTTTTACTTCTTTTGAACTCTGACAAAGTTTAAAAGTTTATTAGATTTTAGTTTAAAAATTCGTTAATGATTATTTTTGTTTCCTTACTTTTGGAAAACAAAAATCATTTTATGAAAGAGAAACTAAGTACCTTATTACTAATTTTACCAATGATACTTTATTCTCAAAATTACACTAGTTATTTTACAGGTGATACAGCAGATGTAATAACCAACCCACAATACGGTGTTTGTTTAATGGGTGGAGCAACTGAGCACGACGAGGCGATGAAATGGTTTTTGGAAAAAGCAGATGGTGGCGATGTGGTAGTTTTAAGAGCAAGCGGGAGTGATGGTTATAATGATTATTTCTACACGGAATTGGGAGTCACCATAAACTCTGTCGAAACTTTGGTAATTCATAATAGTGCTGGAGGAATAGATCCTTACGTACTTCAGCAAGTTGAAAACGCTGAAGCCATCTGGTTTGCTGGAGGAAATCAATACAATTATGTTTCCTACTTTAAAGACAATGCAATGGAAACTTTGCTAAATAATCATATTAATATAAAACAAGCTGTAATTGGAGGTACAAGTGCTGGAATGGCAGTAATGGGCGGGTATTATTTTGATGCAGCAAATGGAACAGTAACTTCTTCTCAAGCATTAAACAATCCATATCACACAAAGGTTTCATTAGGGATTCACGATTTTATTGAAATTCCGTTGTTAGAAAATGTAATAACTGATTCGCATTATGATGATCCAGATAGAAGAGGAAGACATGCTGTTTTTTTAGCGCGTTTTGCAACAGATTTAGGTGAACGTTCTTTCGGAATTGCTTGTAATGAATATACAGCAGTTTGTATTGATGAAAATGGAGAAGCATCTGTTTATGGTGATTACCCTAATTATGAAGAATACGCTTTTTTTTTACAAGCAAATTGCGTGGAAGATTTTGAACCAGAAAACTGTACAGCAGGAAATCCTTTAACTTGGATGGGGCAAGATGATGCTATTAGGGTTTACAAAGTTCCAGGAACAAATTTTGGAACAAATACTTTTAATATTTCCGATTGGAAAACAGGAAGTGGTGGAGTCTGGGAAAATTGGTTTGTTAATAATGGGTCAATTTCTTTTGTGCCCGGAGAAAACCCTGATTGTGACCTTTTAGGAGTAACAACAAATAATGAGATTCTTGTTTCTGTATATCCAAATCCATTTTCAAGAGATATTTATATAGATTATCCTACAAATATCGGATATGTTTTATATGATGTTTTTGGAAAGGAATTAAAAAAAGAACAAAATTTTACTTCAAATAAAATAGACTTAGCTTATTTATCAACAGGAATTTATTTTTTAAAAATTACTTCAGGAAATAAAACGAAGCTAATAAAACTTATAAAAAAATAATTAGTGCAAGATACATTTACCCATAAAGGAATGCGAAAAAAATTGGTAGTAACCCTACAAGCAAAGGGGATTACTAATCAAGAGGTTTTAAAAGCGATCAACAAAACACCAAGACATTTGTTTATGGATTCAGGATTTATAGACCATGCTTATGTGGATAAAGCTTTTCCTATTGGAGCCGACCAAACCATTTCGCAGCCTTATACCGTTGCTCGACAATCTGAATTGTTAGATATAAAAAGAGGTGATAAGATTTTAGAAATAGGTACAGGTAGTGGTTACCAAACTGCTGTGCTTTTAGAAATGGGAATGTTGGTTTATTCCATTGAACGTCAAAATGAACTCTTTAAAAAAACCAAATTGTTTCTTCCAAAATTAGGATATAGACCTAAAAAACTCATATTTGGTGATGGTTATATTGGATTAAAAGAAGAAGCTCCTTTTGATGGAATAGTTGTAACAGCCGGAGCACCTTCTGTTCCGAAACCTTTATTAGCACAATTAAAAGTAGGGGGAAAGTTAGTAATTCCTGTTGGAGATGAAAGTCAGATTATGACGGTTTTTACAAGAACTTCAGTCACCGAATTTAAAAAGGAAGAATTTGGTGAGTTTCGGTTTGTGCCTTTGTTGGAGAATAAGAATTAAGAAAGAAACAATTTATTAATTTATATATCGTTACTTAATATAATTGTTAAAATCAAAAATAAAAATTATGAAGAAGTCCATTGTTTTAAGCTGTCTGTTTGTATTGTTTTTTACCGCTCTTTTTGCTCAAGAAGATGAAGAGCCTGCGGTTAAACATCACGAAATAAAAACGAATGCTTTTAATTTAATCGTCTTTAAAACTGTAGATTTTTCGTACGAATATTTGATTGATTCTGAGTCTTCTGCAGGAGTTTCGTTATTATTTAACTTGCAAGATTTTGATAATGATTCTTCTGAAGATGGACCAATTTATAGTGAAACATTTGCATTTACTCCATATTACAGACGCTTTTTTTCCAGTAAATATGCGATGGGCTTTTTTTTAGAGGCTTTTGGTATGTATAATGTTCAGAATAGCCTTGATAGTTATTACAGCGACATTTCTAATGAGCTTGTTTATTCTGACGAGAAATCAAACAATGTAGCTTTTGGTATTTCTATTGGAGGTAAGTTTGTAAGTAAAAAAGGGTTTGTTTTTGAGTTTTTTGGTGGAGCAGGAAGAAATGTATTTACCTCTAATAAAGGTGCTGCCACAGATATTGTGCCTAGAGTAGGAGCTACATTAGGTTATAGGTTTTAGAAATTGAATTTTAAAATATTCACACAAAAATCTCGCTTACATTTCATATAGGAATTTGATGAGGCTCGGTTTGTAATTTTACTGGAGGATAAGAATTAAATCTCATATCCGTCAATACTCTCAGTATTTTTATCCTTCCAATATTGTTTAATTCCTTCCCTTCCTTTTTTAATATCCAAATCATTTAATTGAGCACGTTCTTCTTTAAATTCCATAAATGGCACTGCATAGCCACAAGAGGTTTGTACTAAATTAATATCCATTTCTATAATTTGCCGAGCGCCTACATAATCATCAAAAAGAGAACTGAATTTCTTGTAATCTTTATCGTTTTCGTGATATATTTTTGAGTTTCCGTAAAGCCTAAGAATCAATGGTGTTTTTTCAAACGAACAAAACATAATCGTCATTCGGTTATTTTCTTGTAAATGTGCTGCAGTTTCATTACCGCTACCTGTAAGGTTTAGCCAAACAATTTTATTGAAATTGATGATTCTAAAAGTGTCCATTCCTTTAGGCGAAATGTTTACGTGCCCTTCATTTCTTGCTGTACCAACAAAAAACATTTTTTGATTTTTTATGAAATTTTGCAATGCAGGATTTAGTTCTTTTAGCCGTTTTCCCATTAATCTATTTTTTTAAAAAGCATATAAATATAATCTCGAAGATCGCCAGAAGGCATTGTATAAGTATAATGGAATGCTTCAATTTGTTGAAAGTCTTTTCCTAGTTTTTCTGAAAGCATTTTTTGATCATAACGATGAATATCGAGCCCAGAGCATTTGGTAGCTCCTTGTAAACTAAATTGAGCTAAAATTACATATCCATTGTCAGAAATTGTATTCTTTAATAAGTCGAAATAAGTTTCTTGGTCTTTTTCTTCTGTAAAAAAATGTAGCACAGCTCTATCAATCCATAAATCTACCCGATTGATAGTGTTGATTTTTTCTGAATTTAATAAATCATCAACTATAAATACGATGTTTTTATTATCAACTCTGTTTTCAAGATTTTTTAAAGCTACTTTACTTATATCTGTCGCTATTATATTGGTAAACTCTTGACGAATTAATTCGTCAATAAGTGTAGTGCTTCCTGCACCAATATTTATAATTCGAGCATTTTTTTTTACTCCAGAATTATTAATTAATTGCAACATTGGCGATAAATCGGTTTCAAACCATCCCAGTTTATCTTCAGGACTTTTAGTATAAGCGTTGTCCCAATGCGATTTTAAATCTTTAGTAAAATTTGATTTGTTCGTGAGTTTCATTTTATAGTTTAATTTATACCTAAAAGATCTAAAAATTTTAATCCGAAAATGATGGCACCTTGATTGCTGCCATTATAAAACGAATGCACATAATCCAATCGTAGAACTCTAAATTTTCCGAAGCCTAAATTGTCTATTCCTATAGAAAGTTCAGAATAGGGTTTGTTGTTTTCGGTAGATAGAAAATGTGCCCCTGCAATTAGGTTAAAGTTTAACTGATTTATACCTGGAATTTTTCCTAAAACCCAACCTTTAAAATCGTGTTCTATATGTCCTTCAAAATAACTTTTATTAGTGCTTAACTCGTAGTAAGGCAGTAAATTAAAGACATTGTCATAAATTGCTTCGGTGCCAACACGGGTTTGATTTCCGTTAAAATGTTGAAAATCTACAAACGATATTTCATCTCCATTTATAAAAGTTCCTCCTTTTAAATTGTAGGTAAGTGTTCCTTTATTGCCTAAGGATAAATTCTGAAAAATCTTCCCTGAAATCTGACTGTAACTGTATTTGCTATCCGAAATTCCTATCCCATTTTCAAAACGAAATAAAAGTTGTGGATATTTAGAATCTGTTAAATTGAATTTTCCATCTGGAGACGACATATATTTTTGTCCGAATACAAAATGGGCTTCCAAAATGTTTTTGTAAATATCGTGATCTTCAATTACAGCATTTACAAAATCGGAAGGATCCAATGGGTTATTAGAAGAATAACTCACGTCACTATTTGGAATAAATATCCAATCTGCTGTGTTGTACAGCGGGTTTCTGTTTTCAAAACCTGTACTTGCTTTTAGGGTAAATCCGTTTGCAATTTCTTGGCTATAACCTAAACGAGCAAAATTTAACTCGTATAGTTTCATATAATTCCGTTCAAAAAACAAAGTGGAAATTGCATTTATAATAGGATTTATAGGCTCTTCATTATTAAACTGAATAGCTTTACTTCCTCCAGCAATAGAAAAAGTAAGCTTGTTTTTATAATTGAAACGTTTGGCTAATAATCCGTCAAATCTAAGTCTGTCTTCTGTGATTCCGTAAGTAGCATTTACTTTTGCAGTTAGCCAAACGGTGCGGTTGTCATCATACCATTTATTGTAAGAAAGTCCAACTTTACTGTTCCAGCCTTGTACCGTATTATAGTTGATGTTTTTTATAGGTCCTTCATATCCAATTCTATATTTTTTATAGGAATTCTGAAAAGTATAGCCCAACAAGGGATCTAAAAAACCAAATTTGTTAGCTTTATTATCAATAGAATCTAAATACGGTTTTGATTTGCGAAGAGTTTGAATGCTGTCTTTTTTCACATAATCTTTGAGTTCTTCAATAGAAAGAGGGACAGGTCGATATTCCTTCCAATAAACGCTATCTTTTTTATTTGCTTTTGGTTGAAAAGAAAGCACTTCATTTGAGAAATCATTCTTTTCAAAAACAGGGTTAAAATCGTAATTGCTATAAACGGCAATAAACTTTCCATCCCCTTTTACGCCAAAAAAGCCAAAGCCAAAATTAATGGTTTGTGAAATTTTTACCCAAGCATTATTTTCTTCATCATATTTAAAATTTTGCTTAAAATCAAGATTGCTAATCATTGGAACTTGAATGGCTTCTCCAGTAGTTTTTAGGTCAACACCATACAATTGCCAATCGTCTTCCACGATATAAATGATTCCTTCCCAAATTCGATCTTTAGGTCTTTTTGGAGTCACAATAATTTTATTGATGAGTTTGCTTCCTTCGTAAAAAACACCGTCCAATGTGTATTTATAGTAGTTGAGAGCATTTACAGAAATGGGTGAAACAATAGGAGCATTTAGATCTATGGTGTTTTCGTAAAACGAAAAATTTGATTGCCGAGCACTATTAAAACTAAAACCATTATCATTTCCGCTCACCAAACTTGCCTTTACAACTTCTCTGAAATCATTAGGATGTTGGTAAGCTATTTCTGAAATAGTTTCTGAAAGATAAATAACTCCAGTTCGAGTAGAATCTAAAGCACCTTCCATATCACCTACTTCTTGACCCATAATTTTTTTGGGCATATCTTTTACTCGCCATAGTCCACGAGAATAAAAGTCGGCGGTAAAGGCAGAAATACGGCTGATGTTTTCTTTTCGTTGAGCGATGGTTTTTCTTATAATTCGATAGGCAGGATCTTCAGAAGATGAAAGAACTACCGTTTCTAAACTGATGGATGCTGCTTCTAAAACAACATTTAATGTTAATGGAAGTTCCTTTTTGTCAATATTTTTAGTGAGTGTTTTGTAACCTAAAAACTGAAAAACCAGTTGGTAGCTTTCTTTTTTTGGAAGGTCAATTTCATAAGTTCCATAGTCGTTGGAAGTGGTTCCTACATAACTTCCTTGTAGATAAATGTTTACGTAGGGAAGAGGTTCGCCGTTTTTATCGGTGATTTTCCCTGAAACTTGAGCAAAAGAAATTGCTGAAGTAAAAAACAGAAAAAAGAAGGTGAATTTAGTTAGCATCGATACTTTTTAACGCAAGATAAAGGTAGGATATTAGTTTTTTCTTAATTATTTGTTAGAAAATAATTACTTATTAAAATCCTTTTTAATCCTACTCAAATCTCGTTTGTTATCTCGATCTTTCATAGTTTCTCGTTTGTCGTAGAGTTTTTTACCCTTACATAAGGCGATTTCTATTTTTGCCAACCCTTTGTCGTTAGTAAATAAAACTAAAGGGATAATCGTAAGTCCAGAGTTTTTAACTTGTTTTTCAAGTTTTTTTAATTCGTTTCGATTAAGGAGTAATTTGCGTTCACTTTTAGGATTGTGATTGTAATGTGTTGCGTGAGAATATTCTTGAATCGTCATATTTATTACGAATAATTCAGAATTACTAAACTCACAGAATGCTTCAGTTATAGATGCTTGTCCTTCACGAATGGCTTTTATTTCAGTTCCACGTAAAACAATTCCTGCTACGAATTTATCTAATATTTCGTATTCAAAACGAGCCTTTCGGTTTTTAATTTTTACAGTTTTCTGAAGTGCCATAGCTTGCAAAAATAGTGAAACCCTTTAAAAAAGGAGACAGGAATACTGAAATAAATTCAGCACAAGTTCACACAGATTTACACGATTATTTTAGTTAGATTTGTTTCAAAATTATATAAATGAAGTATTTATTAGTGTTTTTGGTTTCTATTTCAATTCTTTCTTGCAAAGAAGAGGTTAAAGATAATATGCAATCTAAAAATTTAACAGCACAAGAAATCATCGATAAGGCTATTAAAACCTCTTGTCAAGGAAATTGTGATAATGCAGTGATAGAATTTACCTTTAGAGATATGCAATACCGTAGTAGCCGAAACAACGGAAAATACAAATTAGAGCGTATAAAAAAGGATTCTATAAACACCATTCATGATGTGGTTACTAACAACGGATTCTATCGTTACACGAACGAGGTATTAACAAATGTAACCGATACGATGGTTGTGAAGATTAGTGATGCCGTGAATTCTGTACATTATTTTGCACAATTGCCTTATGGCTTGAATGCTGGAGCAGTGCATAAAAAGTTATTAGGAGAAGATACTATAAAAGGAACTAATTATTACGAAATTGAAGTGACTTTTTCTGAAGAAGGCGGCGGAACAGATTTTGACGATTCCTTTTTATATTGGATCAATAAAGAAACATTCACATTGGATTATTTAGCCTACAAATATGCTGCTAATGGAGGAGGAATTCGGTTTAGAGAAGCTTGTAACCCTAGGGTTGTTGAAGGAATCCGTTTTGTAGATTATAATAACTTTAAGCCTAAAAATAAAGAAGTGGACTTGTCTGTTTTAGATAAAATGTTTACTGAAGGAAAACTAGTATTGGTTTCTAAAATTGAAACTGAAAACGTAAAGGTTATAATTAATAAAAAATAGTTAATTGTAATTTTCAACTTCAACAGAAACCTCATTATTAACAATAGTTACAATAAATAACTTTCCGTTGTCTTTATCGTCAATTTGTTGATATTCTTGTTTTCCAAGAATGGTATTAACAAAAGCAGGAGTAGTGTTGCTATGCCCTACAATTAGAGTTGTTTTTCCTTTTGTTTTATCTTTAAATATTCTATCATAAAGATTTTTTGTATCATAATTTTGTACTACTAAATCCTTATCTAAAGCAGTTGGTAATACTGTTTGCTGCGTTCTTTTATAACTTGTAGAATAGATATAATCTAGATCAATGCTTTCAAAATGAGTTGCCCAACTATTAGCTCTTCCAATTCCTTTTTCTGTGAGTTCTGGGTTATCACTTTTAATGCTTCTGTTTTTTTCTGCGTGGCGAATTAGATAATAAACCGTAGTTTCAACCTCTTGGTTTGGTTCTTCTTTCTTATCAGATTTACAAGAAAAACATAAAATAACAACTAAGAATAAAAGCAAATATTTTTGCATCATAATAAATGTTAGATTAGTGCTGTTGTTTGTTTTTTTATTGAAAGAATTCTCTCCTCAAATATATTGGTTTCAATTGGATTTACTACAGCATTGAATAATTCCATAAGTTCTTCTGAATGCTTTTCAGTTTTCTGCTTTAATAAATTAAAGTGAACAAAAGTACTCCACATCACTGCTTTTATTTCTGTTTTATCTTTATTCCACATTCGTAACTCTACTTTAATACTAGAATTTTTTACAAGTAATAATTGAGAATCGATAACGACCTCTTCCATTAAAAAGGCAGGTTTTATATAGGTGATTTGATTGCTAGCAGTTACCCAGCTTATCCCTATGGTTTTAGCCATTTTATAAATGTCAATTCCGTAATGTTCTAATATTTGATCTTCTCGTGCATTGATTAAATAATTAAGATAGGCTGCATTATTTAAATGATTAAAAGGATCACAATCCTGAAATCGAATTCTTGTATTACTTTCTAAAACAGTAGGTAAATTCTTCATAATATTTATACTAATAGGTATATTTTTTTAGTTTTCTAATTGATTTTTAATAATTATATCCATTTCATCCATTGCAGCTGTTAAATAGTTATTATCATCCATTGTGTAAGTCATAAAAATGGCTCCTTGAATATGACTGTATAGTTGTTTGGCGAATTGTTGAGCATTTACAGAGGATTTAATTTCATCAGTTTCTTTTCCCCATTCTATAATTTTCGCAATATTATTTTGTGTTTTATTAATTACAAACCGAACTTGCTCTAGGAGCGAAGTATCTTGATTGTTTGCATCAACGCCAATATTTAAAATTGGACAACCACCCAATTCCTGGCTATATTGGTAATAATTTTTGTAAAAATCGGTAATTAAATAAAGTTTTTTAAGAGGTGATTTGCTTTTTTCTTGATGTGCAGCAATTCGTTTTAAAAGATCGTTTACATTTTTATTAAATGCTGCAACAGCTATTTCTTCTTTGTTTTTAAAGTTCCCATAAATAGCGCCTTTGGTTAAATTTGTTGCTTTGGTAATGTCTGTCATTGAAGTCGCAGCATATCCCTTTTGATTAAAAATAGGAGCGACGGTCTCAATAATAAACTTGGTAGTTTTTTCAGATTTTGTAAGCATATAATGTTATTTGATTGGGCAAATATAATAGAAAATACCGAATGGTATAAAACCCTCCTTCGCTTTAGAGCTTCGGAGGGTTAAAAATTCTTGTATGTTGAATATTTATTAATTATTCAACAAATCGGTTTCATTTCTAAAAACTAATTTTCCGTCAAAACTATCTAACAGTATGATACTATCGGTAGTTACTTTTCCTGAAAGTATTTCTTTAGAAAGTTTGTTTAATACTTCTTTCTGAATTACTCTCTTTACAGGCCTTGCACCATATTGAGGATTACACCCTTTTTTGGCTAGATACTTGATAGCATCTTCCGTAGCATCTATAGTAATATTCTGTTTTGCTAACATTTTTGTAAGTCCTTTTAACTGAAGTCCAACAATTTGTTTGATATCGTTTTCAGATAAAGGAGTAAACATAATGATGTCATCTATTCGGTTTAAGAATTCTGGACGTACTGTTTGTTTCAGTAATCCCAACACTTCACCTTTTGCAGCTTCCATAGCGGAATCAATATCTTTGATTGCTTCAAATTTCTCTTGAATAATATGACTTCCCATATTGCTAGTCATAATAATTACTGTGTTTTTGAAATCTGCCAATCTACCTTTATTGTCAGTTAGCCTTCCTTCATCAAGCACTTGCAGCAAAATATTAAAAGTATCTGGATGCGCTTTTTCAATTTCATCCAATAATATTACTGAATAAGGCTTACGTCTAACTGCTTCGGTTAACTGTCCTCCTTCGTCATAACCTACATATCCAGGAGGTGCACCTATCAATCTGCTCACACTGTGGCGTTCTTGATATTCACTCATATCTATACGAGTCATCGCATTCTCATCGTCGAACATATATTCTGCCAACGCTTTTGCTAATTCGGTTTTACCAACGCCTGTGGTTCCTAAAAACAAGAAGGTTCCAATAGGTTTTTTAGGGTCGTGTAATCCAGCTCTGCTTCTTCTAATTGCATCGCTCACCGCTACAATTGCTTCTTCTTGACCTACTACACGTTGATGTAATTCTTCTTCTAATTTCAAGAGTTTTTCCCGATCGCTTTGAAGCATTTTTGTTACGGGAACTCCTGTCCATTTTGCTACAACTTCTGCAATATCTTCGGTGGTTACTTCTTCTTTAATTAAAGAATCTCCATCTTCGTTTTCGGCTAACTTTTCTTCTAATTGATAGAGTTCTTCATTAGCTTCTTTAATTTTTCCGTAGCGTAATTCGGCTACTTTTCCGAAGTCACCATCACGTTCTGCAATATCTGCTTCTTGTTTGTAGTTTTCAATATTAGTTTTTATATTCTGTATTGCATCTACTACTTCTTTTTCGCTTTTCCATTTTGCGTGAATGGAGTTGCGTTCTTCTTTTATATTTTCTAAATCGTACCGAAGTGCTTTTAGTTTCTTTTCATCTTTTTCACGTTTTATGGCTTCAATTTCAATTTCAAGTTGCATTACCTTTCTGTCTAAAACATCTAATTCTTCTGGCTTGGAATTGATTTCCATTCTAATTTTAGCTGCAGCCTCATCCATTAAATCAATCGCCTTGTCTGGTAAAAACCGGTTAGAAATATAACGCTGCGAAAGCTCTACAGAAGCAATAATCGCTTCATCTTTAATACGAACTTTATGATGAGTTTCGTATTTTTCTTTTATTCCTCGAAGGATAGAAATCGCACTCTCGGTATCAGGTTCGTCCACAAATACTTTTTGAAAACGTCTTTCTAAAGCTTTGTCTTTTTCAAAATATTTTTGGTACTCGTCTAAAGTTGTTGCTCCAATAGCACGGAGTTCGCCACGAGCCAAAGCTGGTTTTAAAATGTTTGCTGCGTCCATCGCACCTTGACCGCCACCAGCACCAACTAAAGTATGGATTTCGTCTATAAATAAAACGATGTTTCCGTCACTATTAGTTACTTCTTTGATCACTGCTTTAAGGCGTTCTTCAAACTCTCCTTTAAATTTTGCACCAGCAATTAATGCCCCCATATCTAATGAGAAGATGATTTTGTCTTTTAGGTTTTCAGGAATATCACCCGCAATAATACGATGAGCCAGTCCTTCAACAATAGCGGTTTTTCCTGTTCCAGGTTCACCTACTAACATAGGATTGTTTTTGGTTCTACGAGAAAGAATTTGTAGTATTCTTCGAATTTCTTCATCACGACCAATTACTGGATCTAATTTTCCGGAAGCTGCTAATTCGTTAAGGTTTCTTGCGTATTTGTTCAGAGTATTATACGTTTCTTCGGCAGATTGAGAGGTTACTCGGTCTCCTTTTCGTAATTCTTCTATGGCCGCAAGCATTCCTTTTTCGGTAACTCCTTGGTCTTTTAAACTTTGAGCAATGGCGCTTTTAGATTTTAAAATTGCCAATAATAAATGCTCGATAGAAACATAATCATCGTTCATTTTTTTAGCGATGATACTTGCTTCATTTAAAGCCTTTCCTGCTTCTTTTGAAAGCATAATATCGCCACCAGAAACTTTAGAAAAACTTTCTAATTGTTTGTCTAGAATCTGGTTTAGTAAGTCCAAATTCACATTGAGTTTTTTTAATATGAAAGGAGTTACATTTTCATCAACTTCGAAAATAGCTTTTAAAATATGCTCATTTTCAATTTGTTGATGACCCAAGCTTTGAGCAAGTTGTTGTGCTTGCTGTATCGCTTCTTGCGATTTAATGGTATATTTATTTAGGTTCTTGTCTTTATGTTTTATTCCTAGTTAATAGGAGGTTTATCTTGATTTCAAGGAGTAATAATCAAAAGATGAACCAAACTAAGAACACGACAAAATGACTGAAAATGATCTAGTTGTATAGACAAAAAGACAGTCATTAAGAAGTTTAACTAAGGTTAATACCAAAGATTCTTTTAAATGATTAGGAGGAATAACATCTATTTTATTGTCTTCTCTTTTGAGCAATTACTTGGTCGTAAAGCTCTTGGTCTTTTTGATTTAAAGAACGAATTATGTCTTTAGTTTTTTTGTCAATGCTAGGTTTATTGTTATTACCTGTTTTATTATGTTGAACAATTTCAAAGTTTGTCCAATTTAATTTTTGACCTAATTCTTGAATATCTTGGTTGTAGTTTTCAACGATTCCAATAAAAAAAAAGTCTTCAATTTCCATACCTTTTAAAAATTTAGACATACGATTACAATTTCTTTCATCTGAAGCATATTCAAGCAAAGACCTACGCATTTTAGAGAGAATGTTCAATCCTTTTTTATCTTCCATCAGCTCTTCTTCTAAGCGTTTACAGAGGTAATAATAATTTGATATAACACGCTCTACCGGATCTCGCAGCCAAGTAATAATAGGTGTTTTAGCAGGGATGTTAAATAAACTATGTAACTTATCTATTGAAAAATGCCCATGTATTACTGCAGGATTTTTATATAGGTAAGCTTTATTTATAAGGGTTTTATTAATTCTTGTTCTATTATCGTTACTATCAAGACGTGCTACTTTTTGATAACCATATTGTGCTTTTAGACTATGAATAAATGAAGTTCCTGCAGTTTTAGGAATGTGAATTGAAACGAGTTCAACTTTTGACCAATCTGTTTTTTTTTGATGTTTACCAAGAATTTGACGGTGTAAATTAAGTACTGAAAAATATAGTTGCATAACGTTTATTTTCGTTCAAAAGAATAATTAAACATATCGATATCCTCTTTGTAATAAATGCGTACCAGTTCTTCTAATTCATCATTATAAGCTGAACTATAATGAATAATTGGTAAAGTTTGATTTACATGTGGCAAATCAATTTTCATATCTGTAAGTTTTGCTAGTTTTTTTACGTCTTGTTCTAAATTTTCAAAACGACCAATAAAATCAATATCAATTTGTTGCTTAAAATTTCTTATCCATTCTACTTGTGGTTTTGGTTTTTGATAAGGATTCTCATTTGGGACAGAAAGAGTTTGTTTTAACCATTTTTCAAAAGTATTGCCTTGTTCTTCAGGGGCTATTTTATTCTTTCTGAGTCTAAATCGATACAATGAATAAAGCCGATCCCAAGGGTTGCGTACAAAAGTAAATTTAAACGATTTGTCCCAATGCTCTTGCCCTATAGTGTTGATAACCTCTTTTGCGAAATAATGTTTTTTTGTTCCGTAAGATTGCTTGCTCCTATTAAAGTCCATACTTTGAACAAGGCTTGTTCCTGCAGTTTTTGTAATGTGAATATGAATTATATCTGTCCTATTCTGTATATAAAAAGGATACTTTTTTTTACCACTTAACCTTGAAAAAAAATCCTTCATCATTCTATTGTTTTGTTGTAAATTTTAAATATTGAGAGATTCCTTCTTTAATGTTATAAGTGTTATTTATTATTTTACCTTTATCCAACACTATTATTCTATTTGCTAAATCACTTATTTCAGTTAATAGGTGTGTTGTGATAATCAAGGCTCTTCCTTTTTGAGAATACTCTTCTTTAAGAAATGTAAAACATTTTGTTTTAAAGCCTGAATCTGAAAAACTAAAGCCTTCATCAATAAACAAGATATCACTTTTTATAGAAAGTACTATAGACATAGCTAGTCTGGTTTTCATTCCTGATGAATATTTACCTAAAGGTGTGTCTAAATGTTCTTCAATATCAGAAAAAGAAATAATAAAATCCATGTTTTTTTCTGTCTCTTGCCTAGTCATTCCATAATAAGAAGCTTTTAAATAAATATTTTCTCTTCCTGTTAATATAGGATTAAAGCCAGATTTAATAGCAAAAACACTAATCACTCTTTTTACGTTTTTATGATATTCGATGGAACCTCTTTCAGTTTCATAAATACCTGCTAACATTCGTGTTAAAGTAGTTTTGCCAGAACCATTAACACCGGCTAAGATGGTGATGTCGTTTTCATAAATAGCGAAATCTATGTTATTTAAAGCCCAAAATTCTTTTTTCCGTAATTTAGAATAACCTGGTTTAAAGCCAAAAAAGTAGGAGAATAGATCTTTAATACCGTAGTACATGTTGTAAGTTAGGTTACCACAAAACTTTTTATATAAGCCTTTTACTTGTAGTAATGGAGTAGTTTTGTTTGCGTAGTTAGTTTTGGTATTTTCCATTAAACACCTTCTCTTTCTAATATTCTTGCTGTATTAACAACAAAAAATCTAGTTAATAATAAAAATAATACGATAACAATACAAAACCACATAAGACTTGTTGCTGGTTGATAAAGCTCCCCGTTTAACAAGATATTTCGGGGGCTACTAATAAGGTATGTTAATGGATTGTATTTTACAATAGTTGCTAAAATACCTGTAGAAACATCTGGTGCAAAAACAACAGGGCTAAGGAGCATAAATAATTTAACGATATTATCTACTAAAAAACTAAAATCCTTTGCTATGGCGGTGAATAGCCCTGTTAATAAACCAATTGCTGCACCAAATAATTGTAGCGGTATTAAAACTAATGGAAAAAGAATTGCTAAGGAGGAAAAGGAAATACCTACATATAAAAAATATAAAATAATAAATAAAAAAGGAATGAAAAATTTAATAATTCCTACAATAAGTTCATTATAAATAATTATTCTAATGGGTAGTTTATTTACCAAAAGTGTTTTTCCGTAGGTTGCAAAAATTTGACTGCAACTTTTATAGGTGTCAAAAAAAAGAGCCCAAATGGTAGTACTTAACAATACAAAAGCGGTGTAGGGTATTTCTGTTTCACCAGGCTGAAAAATACCAGCTCCTTTCATGAAAATCCAATTTAAAATGGCAAATAAAGGAAGTATTAATAACCATGACCAACCCAGAAAAGACTTTTTAAAATCTGCAAACAAGCGTAATTTTATTAACTGTTGTAATAAAAATTTATTAGATCGTTTGGGAAAAGCAAGAGGATTATTAACCATAAATTAATTCTTTATACAAAAATACATATTGTTCTACACTTTTTTCTAATGTAAACTGAACGGGTTCTTTATAATTCCAATTTTCTTCTTTTGCTTTTTCTAAAGCAATTAATAAAC
>CAZIMW010000013.1:0-28678 GCA_964540425.1 uncultured Flavobacterium sp. | reverse complement strand
CATTCAGATTTAGTATTGGGTCAATATGGTTTTGGACTAAGGTATCCGGTGAGGCTACAAAACTAACTCCGTTAATTATATGGCTTTTTTGCGCACAACTTGAAAAAAAAGAACCGCTTATTAGTAGCGTTATTATAACTATTCTTAGACTCATTTTTAAAATATATTATTAATTTTCTAAAGTACAAGAATAATTTACGATCTGTAATTATTAATTGAATTAAAAGTATTGTCCAATTCCTATTACAAAACCGTTTGTAGCATTTTTTGTAACTCCTACTCCATAATCTATTCTAAAAATAGCATTGTATATTTTTTTATGAATAAATCGCAATCCAAGCCCTGGATAAACTCGAATATTCTCTGAGCTAGTAAAATCAATAAACCCACCGCCAGGATTTCGCCAAGTACCTGCGTCTATAAATGCGTTGCCTTGAAGGGCAAACCATTTTTTTTCAAATAAAGTATATCTATATTCGGTATTGATGATTATTGCTCCTGTTCCTCTATCTATTTCGTTTCCAACTCCTCGAATATTAATATTATTATCTACCGTAAATGGTGCAAAAGGACTTTTATCATTACTAGATAGACCTAGACGTAATTTATTTGCCCAATTTCCTTTCTTTCCAACTCTTAAATAGTAATAAAAATCGTTGTAACATATTAGGAAATCTGAAACATTAACGTTTCTTGAGGTAACATATTGCAAGTTAAAAACACTCCTAAAACCAGCTATATATTGATAAAAATAATTTAAGTTTGAATATTCATAACCAGTCTTATAAAGTGTTTTGTTTACTTTAAATTCTTGAGGAATATCTGGGCTTGTTGCTCCAAATTTAAAAGAATAATTTTCGCTAAAAAAATTAATTCCTAGCTCAACTTTGTTTTTAAAATTAATTTCATAAAGACCTAGCACCTCGAAAGATGTATTATTGTATTTGTAACTTGCTGTAGTTTCGTCAAAAAAAATAGGTTCTTCGGTAGTTAAGTTTTGGTGGTTTAATGCTAATCCAAATTTCTTGCTAAATAAGTAAGGAGCTTTAAAATTAATAGCGTACGAACTGTAAATATCATTTTGATAAAACCCACCGATTGTTATATTTTGACCAAATAAATTAAACTCACTTATCCCAATTCTATATGCAAATTCATCATTATTAGTTGTGTATATATTTACTGAAGGAATAATTGTTAGGTTTTCAACAATGTTATATACAACATTACAGGTGTTATCTTGAAGGCGTAAAACTTGAAAATCGGCATTAGATACCGAGGGTAATCTCTTTAGTCTTTGAATATCTTCTTTTAAAACTAAAGAGTCCAACACCATTCCTGGTCTAGCTTTTGTTATTTTTTTAATAAATGAAGTTTTTATTTTCTTATTTCCTTCAATCTTTATAGAATCGACTAACAACTCCTGCGAAAATGCCTTTACTCCAAGTAAGATAATAAAAATAATGAGCGTTCTTTTCATTCTTAGTGCTTAAAGACGCATTATACAAAAAAAAATAGATAAGCCCATTCTTATATTAAATTATTCAGGGTAAAAGCATGCTTTTTAGTATAAATATTTTTTTAGTAAGTTTAATGAAGAAAAAACATAGGCAACCTGTATTGAATAATAGCTTTAGCAACGGTTTGTGTAAGAAACGTAGCGTATAAAAATACAATAATTTTCGATTTAGCACAGAGCCGAATTTTTATATTTTGTTTTTATCTTTTCTATTTTAAAAGCCAAATTTAAAAATTTGGTGGTCTTAATAAATAAGCAAAAACCTTTGTTAAAGCCTGTAACAGCAATGCTTTATACGCGGTGTTAGCAACAGTTATTTCATTTTTTTATCAATATGAGTTTTCATTGCGTAGTAATCCATTTCATAACAAACTCTTCCTAATAGAATTGCAGGATTGATTTTATGCTTATTTCCTAAAACTATGATTTTGTCATCATTGAGAGGAAGGTGATTTTTTAATATATCTTGCCATATATCTTTAGAAATTAATTTTTCTTGAGCATAATTATCTGCTTCATTCTCGCATTTATCTAGATTTTGTTTTCTAGTTAAATCCATAAATTTCAAGTCTTTGTCATTTCTTAAATGCAAGTCAATATGTCCTATTTCGTGCATTATTGTGAACGCAAAATTGTCAATTCGATTATGTCTTAAAGTTAATGCAATAGCTGGGTTTTTATCAGACCAAAAGGAAAATCCGTCAATTGGTGTTTTTTCTAGTTTGTCAATAAGTACCATTTTAATTCCAAACTGATTAAGGACAGCTTTAACTCTTTCTGGCGTTTCAGAGTTATCATAGAATATATTATTTAAATTTACACAGAGTTGTTTTAAGTTATCAAAATTAAAAGTATTTGTTTTTTGATTTTTCGCTTCGTATTCAGCTAGTGAACTCCAAGCAAACATATTGTTGTCATCTATTTTTAATTTCTCTGATTTACGGTAGTATGCAAATTTATCTTTAGAAAAAGCAGATACTAATCCATCAAGAGTTTCTACTTGATAAATATTCTTTACCGTTTTTATATCACTTTCAATATCATCATTTAAGTAATTGTGTTTTTTAAAATAACGAACAGGAACATATTCTTTTATTATGCTCCATAGTTCAATATTTCTTACTTTTTTAATGTTTTTTTGCTTAAGTCTTGCTTTATCAATCTCATATTGAGACTGAAACTTCATCCAATAGTCTGCTGAAATACCTAATATTTTTTCTAATAAAATTGCTATATCTGCAGTTACTGGTCTTTTTCCTTTGATAATTTCATTTAAAAATGATGGTTGTACATCTAATTCTTTTGCTAATGTTCTTTGGTTTAAATTAGGTGTTGCGTCAATTTCATCTTTAATTAAAACTCCTGGATGTGTCGCTTGCACTGGTGTTAAAACTCTGTCTGTTACCATCTTTTTTCGTGTTTTCTTATTATAATTACTTATAGTGATTACTCAATTCAATAATTGAGCATATTGTAATATAATTTGGTTCTTCTCCTTCTAGAGAAGTTATAAATTCTATTCGATACTTGCCATCCACTCGAACAGATTCTAATCCTTTTTTATCTCCAATAAGCTGTTCGTAATTTAAACTCTTAATAGGATATAATTCTTCTGTGTTTTTTGCAACTCTTAATTTATCTATTGTTTGTATATACTTTTTAATAACGTTTGGTTGAAACCTATGTTTTTTGCTTCGAGCCTTTCCATTTTCATATAGTTCTTTTAGGTAATCTTTCTCGAAATTTATTTCCATAGTTTTTTATATCATAGTGCAAAGATATAAATAAATACAAAAAGTTCACTATATAAGTGAACTTTTGTTTGTTTTTTTAATTATTGCCAACTCAAGTACATCAGTAGTTTCGCTTTATATATTACTGAGATACGCTGTTCTAAAGGCAGCTAAAAAAAACAAGAAAGTCAAGTGAATTTAATAAAAATACTCCCCGAAATTTTATAGCTAATCAAAACCCTATAGGTTTTAAAAAATTTGTGTCATTTTTTCAATACATTCCATATTGAAGGCAAAATTTGTGTCCGAAGTTTCTAGAGCAGCTTTTTTAACAAAGTGTGCGTTTGCCCTGTTAAAATATCGCCCTCAAACCTAAACTAAAAGTTTGCCCTAATCCTTGAAAATTAAAACCTCTTACAATCTTGTCAAACGAAGCCTCAATATTTAGCACATTAGTTAATTGATATTTTCCTCCTATTCCTAAAGCTGTAGAGTTTTGTGAAAAATTATTCCCAAGGTCAATTAAAAAAGTTTGCTTTGCACTTATAAATACGGTTGATTTTGAACTTGGAAAATAGCTTAAAAAAGCACCCAACGGAAGCAATAAACTGTTGTTTGCATAACGTTCTATATTATTAAAGTCTAAAGTTGTTATGTCTATTTCGTTTTCGCTTATTGTTTTTTCACCGAAATTAAATCCAAAATTTGCCTCGGTAAAAAGTTGCCATTTATTTTGTCCAAAAGTCTTATCGTAAAAAAATCTTGTTTCCCAAGTTATACTCCTTTCGTCCAAATAAATTGTATTAGGTCTGTCTTCAAAAATGGGTATAAATAATGAACTTGTTACAGAAAAATTACCTATATTTTTAAAAGGCTGGACTCTTATTGAAGGCGCAATAGTAGTAATGCCACTTTTAGCATCTGTCCCATTATCACCAAATTTAAAAACCTCAAAAACACCTGCTCCGCCGACAGTATTTGAGCGTGTCTGAAAAATTAACCCAATATTTATTCTTGAATTTTTACTAACACCAGTGTAAATTTCGGTGGTGTTTGTAAAAAAATTTTCCCTAGGTATTGAGATAGAATTATTTTCAGAATCAGTTACTTCAGTTTGTGTATAAAGTCCGTTAAAAAACTTAATATCCCATTGTCCTTTTTTTAATAATTTTGAAGGCGTATATTCTTGTATATTACTAGTTTTAGGCAATGGCTCATCTTGAGAAAATCCTGAAAAAGTAATTGTTATAAAAATTGTTAATACTATTATTTTCTTTTTCATTTGTAAATATTTGTAGTTTTAGTGTATTATGTTTAAATTCCAGTTGTAAGTAAAATAGGTTATTTTATAGTTTTCTGGAATTTTTTGAGTTCTGTATTTATTAATAAAATTAATTTCATTTCCCTCCAAATTTAAAAAATCTTCTTTATACCATTTCATGATTTCCGAGACCGCTATACGTTTCTTTTTATCATTTACTTTTATAAAATTTCCGTTTAAAGCAATTGTTGTTTGTTCTTCCAATTGTTTTTCTAAATTATCAGGCATATATGCTTTATTTATTATTGGAGGACATCCAATTGCACCACACACCAAAACAAAATGAAAGCGAGCATCATTATATTTAGCTCTTAAAATCTTGTTTTCGATGGTATTTAATGTAACCTTCATTCCGCCAATATTATATTTGTTTTTATCAAAAAAACCTTTATCGTCTAATGGAGATTTTATTGGATAAATATCAACAATTCCTTTAATAACAGAAATGTTATAGGCGTTTATCCAAAACGCTTGGTGTTGTTTTGCATCTTCTTCTAAAACCAAAATAGTACTTGCCAATGCTATTATTTCATTTAAATCATCAGGAGATTTATAAATTTTATCATAATCTACGTTCCCGTCTTTTACATTAGTATTAAAGAAAATATCTACTTTTTTAAAAAACTCATTAATATCCTGAGAATGGGAGATTGAAAATGTCATCAATAAGAGTATAAATATTAATTTTTTCATATTTTAATTTTTCACAAAGTAACAATTCTAATATTAATATAATTGTTAGTTAACTAACACAAAATACAGTTTTTTATTTTTTACTTTGTAATAAATTAAGTTATTACCTTTAGTCATGACTTAAAAACCAATTAATTATTAGGTACATGAAGCATATTGTTATAATAGGAAACGGAATCTCGGGTGTAACTACGGCTCGACATATCCGGAAACTTTCCGAAAACAAAATCACAATTATCTCTGCTGAAACTGAATATTTTTTCTCCAGAACTGCGCTTATGTACGTATATATGGGGCATTTAAAGTTTGAACACACGCAACCTTACGAAAATTGGTTTTGGAAAAAAAACAATATTGAACTTAAAAAGGCTTTCGTTAAAAAGGTAAATCCGGAAGAAAAGCAACTTATTTTCTCTAACGGAGAAACAATGAATTACGATAAATTGGTCATCGCCACTGGAAGTAAACCCAACAAATTTGGTTGGAAAGGAGAAAATCTTGACGGCGTAATGGGAATGTACCACAAACAAGATTTAGAAAACCTCGAAAAATATGCTCCTAATAATAACGTATGCAAAAGAGCCGTAATTGTAGGCGGAGGATTAATAGGGATTGAAATGGCAGAAATGCTTCGAAGCCGTGACATCCCCGTAACATTTTTAGTGCGAGAATCCAGTTTTTGGAACGGTGTACTTCCTGCTGAAGAATCTGAAATGATTAACCGCCATATTAAAAAACACCACATAGATTTACGATTAAATTGTAATTTAAAAGAAATACTTTCCGATGAAAACGGAAAAGTAAAAGCAGTAATTATTGCAGAAACCCACCAAACAGGCAGACAGACAGAAGAAGAAATTCCGTGCAACGTAGTGGGTTTAACAGCTGGAGTTTCTCCAAATATTTCTTTTCTGAAAGATTCAGGAATCGAATTAGGAAGAGGCATAAAAGTGAATCGTCTTCTCGAAACCAACACCAAAGACATCTACGCTATTGGCGATTGTGCTGAGCAACACGAAGCTATTGACCAGCGAAGACCCATTGAAGCCGTTTGGTACACGGGCAGAATGATGGGCGAAACCTTAGCGCAAACCCTCTGCGGAAAACCCACAGAATACAAACCTGGACATTGGTTTAACTCAGCAAAATTTCTCGATATTGAATACCAAACCTACGGCTGGATTTGGGCAGAACCTAAAGAAAATGAAACCCGTTTTTATTGGGAACATAAAGATGGTGAAAAATGTATTCATATAAATTACAATAAAAATACACACGGATTTTTAGGAATTAACACCTTCGGAATTAGAATGCGTCACGATTTTTTTGATAAAGTTTTAACCCAAAAACAAACGGTAGAATATGTGCTAGAGCACCTTGCCGATGCCAATTTTGATCCAGAATTTTATAAACTTCACGAGAAGGAAATTGTGGCTAAATTCAATTCAGAAAACAACACGAATATCCAATTAAAAAAGAAAAGATGGACACGAATTTTTAACCTACAAGCGTAATGAAAACAATTCAGAAAACAGGATTAATACTATTTTTAATAGGACTTGGAATTTTTATTTCACTTATTTTTTTAGGAAACTACAAGCTTACTTCTTCAGAATTCAATAATTTTATAACTAATAAAGGGGTGAAAAGTGAGCTTTTTATGCATCAAATGAATAAAATGGTGGTCGGAAAAGAATTTACCAATCCCTTTAAGTTTTCTTCAGAAGTAATTTTAGCCTTAACTACTGCCAATAAAATTCATAAAAAAAACAACGAATGGAACAAAGTAATTTGGGATAAACCACATAGTTTTTCATACCAACTGGCAAAGGAATCTGGAACAGGGATTGTAAAAGAAAACAAAATACTTTTTTGGTGGCTCACCTTTGGTTTAGGAATTATTGGAGCCTTATTATTTATAATTCCCAATGTAATTTTATTAGGACCAAAAGGAATTAAAAACAACGGTATTTTCCATAATCCTTCCACCAATGGCAGAAGTTGGTTGGCTTGGATGGTTTTTATTTTTTTGGTTGGCTTTTATTTACTTCTCTATTTTAGACCAGATTATATTGTAAACTGGACCTATATTGTAGATCCAATTAGCGAAAGTTTAAGTGGAAACCCCGCTAGCCAATGGTTTATGTATGGGTTTTTATATTGTACTGTAATGCTTGTTATGGGAATAAGAATGTACATTAAATACCGCCACAATAAGTATCAAATTTTACGAACTACCTCAGTTATTTTTTTTCAGATTGTGTTTGCATTTTTAATTCCAGAAATTTTAGTGCGGTTTGAAAAACCTTGGTACGACTTTAAAAATATTTTTCCGCTTGATTATGATTTCTTTTTCAGCTGGAATTTAGACCAATTATTAGCAAGTGGAGGTTTTGGGTTATTCATCTTAATCTGGGGAATTATCCTAACCTTAATTATCGTTCCTGTAATGGTTTATTTCTTCGGGAAACGTTGGTACTGTTCTTGGGTTTGTGGCTGTGGTGGTTTGGCAGAAACCTTAGGCGATCCGTATCGGCAACTTTCTAACAAATCGTTAAAGTCCTGGAAATTTGAACGTTGGATTGTTCACGGAGTATTAATTTTTGCATTGGTAATGACAGGGTTTACATTGTATGCTTATTTTTCTGGAAATCAAGAAGTTTTAGGGATTAAAACCCAAACCATACAAGATATTTACGGTTTTTTAATAGGAGCAATTTTTGCAGGAGTAATTGGCACAGGTTTTTATCCTATTTTTGGTAACCGTGTTTGGTGTAGATTTGGTTGTCCATTAGCGGCTTATTTAGGAATTGTACAGCGTTTTAAATCGCGTTTTAGAATCACCACCAACGGCGGACAATGCATTTCTTGTGGCAATTGCTCAACCTATTGCGAACAAGGTATTGATGTTAGAGCCTATGCCCAAAAAGGAGAAAACATAGTAAGAGCAAGTTGTGTAGGCTGCGGAATTTGTGCTGCCGTTTGCCCAAGAGGCGTTCTTAAATTAGAAAATGGTCCTGAAAATGGTCGTATAAATCCGAATGATATTTTATTAGGAAATGATGTAGATTTGATGAGTTTTGTAAATAAAAAATAAAAAAATGAGAGTTCCATTCCACGCATACTTTGTATTAATTCTATTCAGTATAATAGCTCAATCCTGTAAGGTTAACACTTCGGAAAACACTACATCTAGTAATCAAAGTGTTCTTGTAGATATTAAAGATAATCTAAACCCAGAAGTTCTAGAAATAGAATTTAAGGAGTATAAGCTTCAAAATAAAAAAATTATAAGCAAGCCACTCAACATATATTTATTTTTTTTTGACGAAACTACAATTTCAGCTGCCGAATTAATTAAAATATTGAATAGTTCTCAAAACGTTGAAATTGCTCAATCTAACAAAAAAGTTAAGAATCGAAATTAAAACTAATTGCTATGAAAAATTTATTGTTTACTTCCATTTTATTATTCATTTTTGGAGCCTCTGCTCAAGAGATCAACTATATTCCTGGGGAAATTTTAGTACAGTTAAAAAAAAACTACCGAGTACAAAATTTGGAAATTGACAGCCCTCAAATTAATATAACCAAATCGAAATTGATTTCTAGTGCAATGAATATTTGGAAGCTTTCAATTGATGATTCAAATAGAACTGAAAAAGAAATAATAAGAGAATTATATAGTAACAAAAATGTTAATGTTGCTCAATTAAATCATAAAGTTTCAGTTAGAGCAACAACTCCAAACGACCCTCTTTACTCAAATCAATGGCAATATTATCAAGAAAACGATAAGGATATTGATGCAGATGAAGCCTGGGATATTGCAACAGGTGGAACAACACCAAATGGCGATGTAATTGTTGCTGGAGTTGTAGATAATGGGTTTAACATCTTACATCCAGATCTTGTGGACAATCTCTATGTTAACCTTGAAGAAATACCAGGAAATAATATTGACGATGACAATAATGGGTATATAGACGATGTAAATGGATGGAATGCATTTACAAGTTCTGGAACAATTAATTCGGCATCTCATGGAACTGCAGTTTTTGGAATAATAGGTGCTAAAGGAGATAACAATATAGGTGTTACTGGAGTTAATTGGAATGTTAAAGTTATGACCGTTTCAGGAAGTAGTGGAGACGAAGCTGTAGTTCTTGAGGCATATTCATATATTCTTGAAAGTAGAATGCTTTACAATTCGTCTGAAGGAACTCAGGGTGCATTTGTAGTAGCAACAAACGCATCTTTCGGAATCGATTTTGGTCAACCTGAAGATTCGCCTTTGTGGTGTGCTATGTACGACACATTGGGGCAGAACGGAATTTTAAATTGTGGCGCTACTATTAACGGAGACTATGATGTTGATATTATTGGAGACGTACCAACAGCATGTCCAAGTGAATATATGATTTCTGTTACCAATATGAATCTTACGGATACTAAAGTTACACAAGCAGGTTATGGGCTAGAAACAATAGATTTAGGAGCTCATGGACAGGGTGCTTTCACCACTAATGAAAATGATTATGGCGGTTTTGGAGGTACATCTGGGGCAACTCCTCATGTTACTGGAACGATAGCACTTTTATATTCAGCTCCTTGTCAAAACTTAGCCTATTTAGCTATGTCAAATCCTGAATTTGCAGCACAAATTGTTAGAGACTTAATTCTAGACAATGTAGATCCAAACAGCTCACTTGTAGGTATTACAACTACCGAAGGAAGACTTAATGTAAATAATAGTATGGAAGCATTAATGAATATGTGTGAAACACTTTCTGTCACTGAAAACACTTTTCAAAATAATGCCATCGTTCTTTACCCTAATCCGACCTCCGATTTTATAAGTATTTTAGGTGATAATAATAATGTGTTATCCGCAGTTTCAATTTATTCAATTTCTGGAAAATTAATACAAAATATTGAGATCTCAACAAATACAATTGATGTATCATCGTTATCTTCTGGGAATTATATAGTTAAAGTTCAATTCAAAAATGATAGTAATTCTTACTTTAAATTTTTAGTGAAAAATTAAAAAAAAATAGAACTATAAAATATTTTAATACAGGATTTTTTTGTGTCATCAGAACAGGATTTCAGCCTATATTAGAAAACCGTGTTTGATGCCGTTTGCTCAAGAGGAGTTTTAAAATTCGAAAATGGACCAGAGACAGGCAGAATAAACCCTACTGATATTTTATTGGGAAATAACGTAGATTTGATGGCTTTAATTAATCAAAAATAGATGAAAGTACTTATTGTTACATTTTTATTTTCCATAAGCATTATTGCCCAAAAAACATATCAAAAAAAATATTTTGAAGACGGTTTAATAATGGAGGAAGGATGGATTAAAAATAACCAAAAAGTTGGCTATTGGTACTTTTATTATCAAAACGGAAACGTTCAAAAAAAAGGTCATTTTATTAGGGGAGAACAATCTAATTATTGGCACTATTTCTACGATAATGGCAAAAAAGAAAGTGAAGGTAATTTTAAAAATAATCAAAAATTTAATTGGTGGATTTTTTACAATGAACAAGAAAATATTATTGACAAATACCAATTAGAATACGGGAAAAAAAATGGTTATCATTTTCACTATAAAAATAATAAGGTCATAAAAGCAGAAAAATATAAATTAGGAAAAAAAATAAATGAATGGACAAATATAAATTTGTTTAAAAAAGACTTGTATTGAGCCAAGTCGAAGTAAAATAATATCTTAGACCTTTTATGACACTAATAAATGTAATTATCCCTGCTTATAACGAAGAAGCATCCATTGGCTTGGTAATTAATTCCATTCCCAAGGCTGTTTCAGAAATTATTGTAATAAACAACAACTCTTCAGACAACACTGTTAACGTTGCAAAAAAAGCAGGAGCCACCGTTTTAACTGAAACACAAAAAGGCTACGGATATGCTTGTTTAAAAGGAATGGAATACATTTCTGAACAAACCATAAAACCAGAAATAATCGTCTTTCTAGATGGCGACTATAGTGATTATCCTGAAGAACTTACCAAAATAGTACAACCTATTATTGAAAATAATATTGATTTTGTAATTGGTGCAAGGGTTTCAGAATTAAGAGAATCAGGGTCGATGACAAAACCACAAATTTTCGGAAATTGGTTAGCAACTAGCTTAATGAAACTATTTTTTAAATCTACTTTTACAGATTTAGGCCCTTTTCGAGCAATAAAATATGACAAATTATTGGCTCTAAATATGGAAGACAAAACATACGGCTGGACTGTTGAGATGCAATTAAAAGTTTTGAAAAAGAAATATTCGTATGTTGAAATTCCTTTAAATTATCGAAATAGAATAGGTATTTCAAAAGTCTCAGGAACAGTAAAAGGTGCTATATTTGCAGGCGTTAAAATTTTATACTGGATATTTAAGTGTTCATTAAAAAAATGATTTTAGAAACCATCATTATTGTTATTTATTCAATTTCCTTGCTGCTTATTTTCATGTATGCTTTGGCACAATTGAACTTGCTTTTTAATTATTTAAAGGCTAAAAAAACGGTAGATAATTGTGAGCAATTTGACCTTTCAAAAGAAGAAGAAACTCCTTTTGTAACCATTCAACTTCCCGTCTATAATGAGAAATACGTGATGGAACGCTTGTTAAATAATATTGCTAAAATAGAATATCCAAAAAACAAGTTAGAAATTCAGGTGTTGGACGACTCTACCGATGAAACCTTTGAAACAACGGCAGCACAAATTAAAACACTTCAACAGACAGGGTTAGACATTCAACATATTTCTAGAGATAATAGAAAAAACTTTAAAGCAGGCGCCTTAAAAGAAGGACTAAAAATTGCAAAAGGGGAATTTATTGTCATTTTTGATGCAGATTTTCTTCCTCAGAAAGATTGGCTTCAAAAAACAATTCCGTATTTTAAAAACCCTGAAATTGGTGTTGTTCAAACACGTTGGGGACATTTAAACAGGCAATTTTCATTACTCACAAGAGTACAAGCATTTGCATTAGATGCCCATTTTACTTTAGAACAAGTAGGAAGAAACAGCCAAGGGCATTTTATTAACTTTAACGGAACCGCAGGTGTTTGGCGAAAAAAATGTATCCTAGATGCAGGAAACTGGGAAGGCGACACACTTACCGAAGACTTAGATTTAAGTTATCGTGCACAATTAAAAAACTGGAAATTTAAATATTTAGTCGATGTAGAAACTCCTGCAGAGCTTCCAATTGTAATTAGTGCTGCTAGATCGCAACAGTTTAGGTGGAATAAAGGCGGTGCCGAAAATTTTCAGAAAATGATGTGGCGAGTTTTAAAAAGCAAAAATATTTCTGTAAAAACAAAAATACACGGACTGTTGCATTTATTAAATAGTACGATGTTTTTAAATATATTAATTGTGGGTATTTTAAGCATCCCGATGTTGTATATTAAAAACGAATATGCACATTTAAAATTCTACTTTATTGCTTTGAGTTTTTTCTTAATAAGTACGTTAATTTTCTTTGTTTGTTATTGGTTTACTTATAAAAGTATTTACGGTGGGGGTTTTAAACAATTCCTAAAATATATTGGGATGTTTTTCTTGTTTTTTTCGGTAGCAATGGGCTTTTCCTTACATAATTCCATAGCCGTTATTGAAGGGCATTTGGGAAAAAGAAGTGATTTTATTCGTACTCCAAAATTCAATATCGATTCCATAAAAGGAAGTTGGAAAGACAACAAATACTTGACAAAAAACATATCGCCAAACGTAATTATTGAAGGAATCTTAACACTCTATTTTGCTTTTGGAATGTACAGTGCATTTGTTGTCGGAAATCAAGGTGGCGACTTTGGATTATTTCCTTTTCATTTAATGTTGTTTTTAGGATTTGGTTTTGTATTTTTCAAAAGTCTAACTAACAAAGTTTAAAAAATCATTAATACTAAATACTTTTTATTTTTTATAATTAACTGTGTAATTTTGAATGTTTTCTCTCAGACAACTCCCGAGAAAAATGTTTCAGAAAGGATTTATTACCAGCAACTTGAGCTTCGTCACGATAATGATTTTCTTCATTTTACAGATCGTTACTATTCTACGGGTAATTTTATTTCATACAAAAGACTTATAAAAAACGGTAAAAAAGATCATTTAAAAAGACATAACAGTTTTACTTTAGCTCAGGAAATATATACTCCATCGGATCTAGAAGAAACTGATGCCTCTAAATATGATCGCCCTTTTGCTGGCTATCTAGGCTTAAATTTTCAACATACAATTTCTTCAGAAGATTGGTTAGTTGATATTATTTATGCAATTGGCGTGACCGGCCCTATGTCTGGAGCAGAAGGATTACAAAATTTATTTCATTCTACTGCAGCACCAGATTCAAGGCAAGCATCATGGCAAGAGCAAATAAAAAACGGCTTTACTGCTAATTTGTACTTCAACTATATTAAAGAATGGAAATTACTGCCAAAACCTTTTAGCGTTTATTTTGCATTAAGCCCTACAACCGCAGTAGGAACCAAAGATATTTATTTTCAAAATGATATTGTATTTTACTTCGGAAAAAGAAACGAGTTAAAAAACACAATGGCATATAGCCAGTTAGGGAAATTAAAAAACGAATTCTTTTTTGCAGTCAGAGGCGGTTATCGATTTGTAATTCATGACACGATGTTAGAAGGTAATTTATTTGGAGATACTTCAAAATTACTAATGGAACCTAACCAAAATGTGTTTATTTATAATGTTGAATTTTATTATAGAGTTGGAAGAAATGATTTTAAATTTTTCTATAACTTTTTAAGTGCCGAAACAAAAACCACAGAAAACCATATGTTTGTAACATTATCACTAGCAAGAAATTATTAATGATTACTTTTAAAACCGAAAATGCACGAGAA
Organism: uncultured Flavobacterium sp.; assembly: GCA_964540425.1. Taxonomy (GTDB): domain Bacteria; phylum Bacteroidota; class Bacteroidia; order Flavobacteriales; family Flavobacteriaceae; genus Marifrigoribacter. The sequence continues at coordinate 14,501 of CAZIMW010000013.1, read as the reverse complement.
TTTAGATACCATAAAAATTAATTTTGACTCAGAAAGCTTATTCTTTCTAAACTTAGCGCTTGCAATAATTATGTTTGGGGTTGCGCTAAACATTACTATTTCAGATTTTTTACTAATTATTAAAAACCCTAAAAGCGTCCTCGTGGGTGTTTTTTCTCAATTTATAGTACTTCCTGCATTTACTTTTTTGTTAGTTATTTTAATACAACCTAGTCCGAGTATTGCTTTGGGAATGTTTATGGTCGCAGCTTGTCCCGGAGGGAATATCTCCAACTTTATGACCAATTATGCAAAAGGAAATTCCGCATTATCGGTAAGCTTAACAGCAATTGCAACCCTACTAGCTATTGTAATGACACCCTTAAATTTTCAGCTTTGGTCTAACTTTTACGAGCCAACTTCGTCTTTAATTAACACCATATCTATAGCTCCTTTTGAAATGTTTAAGATAATTTTAATGCTACTCGGAGTTCCATTAATTTTAGGAATGTTGGTTCGGAATTATTTTTCTAAATTTTCCTTGAAAATTGCTCCCTATTTTAAAGTAATATCTATTTTGTTTTTTCTTTTATTAGTTGTTTTAGCGCTTTCAAAAAACATAGAAGTTTTTAAAAACCACATACATTATGTTTTAGTTTTAGTACCTGTACACAATGTACTTGCTTTAACTTTGGGTTATAGTATTGCAAGTATTTTTAAACTTTCAAAAAGAAATAAACGTACTTTAGCCATCGAAACAGGAATTCAGAATTCAGGTTTAGCCTTATTATTAATTTTTACTTTTTTTGATGGCTTGGGAGGAATGGCACTTTTAGCTGCTTTCTGGGGAATTTGGCATATCGTGTCAGGATTAATATTGGCTTCTTATTGGTCTAAAAAATAATTTAAAAACTCACTATTTTGCAACAGTTTTGGATACATTTTGTTCAGTCTTATCTTTCTCTTGGGTTTAAGTTTTATTATAAAAAACAGAACGCAGTACGTCTTGAAAAGAAGCCTAAAAACAAGGCGATTATCTATTTATCAAACCATCAAAACGCCCTTTTAGACCCCTTACTCATTGCCATAAAAAGCAAGCACCAAAATTTTTTTCTTACCAGAGCTGCAGTTTTCAAAAACCCTACGGTAGCTAAAGTTTTAAATAGTTTTCAAATGCTTCCTGTTTATAGAATTATTGATGGCGTTGATACTATTGAGAAAAACAAAGCTATTTTTACCCGTTGCTCCAATTTACTTCATCACAAAAAATCAATCATTCTTTTTCCTGAAGGAAGTCATAATTTAAAGCGTAAAGTACGCCCATTAAAAAAAGGTTTTTTACGTATTATTGAAGAAACCCTTCAAAGATACCCTAATACTGAAATTGCAATTATCCCGGTTGGTGTAAATTATCAAAACCCTACGGAATGGGGCGATTCTATGTCGGTTTACTTCGGAAATCATATTTCACCAAATGAATTCTGGAAAGACAACCAACTTAATTTTTCAGGTTTATCTGAAGCCGTTTCTGTCGAAATAAAGCAACTCACAACTCATATTAATTCTATTACTGAATATGATGAAATTTATAAAAAATTAAATGAACTAAAAGTAGACTTCACCAAACCTGCTGAAGTAAATAAATGCTTACAACATGATTTTACCTATACAGGAAAGAAAGTAAAAAGTGTCTCAAAATTTTACCTGTTTTTTAGTTTTTTAGTGAAAGCTTTTTATTTCATTCCTTATTATATATGGAGGAAAAAAGGGTTTCCTAAAATTAAAGAGGATGAATTTATTGCCACTTTTAGGTATGTAATTATTCTCACTGTCACTCCAATATATTTACTTCTTCTTACCTTGATTCTCACTTTTATATTTGGAAAAATAATTGGTCTAACTGTTTTAGGAATAGGAATTTTATTGCCTCTTTTTACGCTTCGGATAAAATAAAAAAGGCTCTCTTTTCAGAAAGCCTTTCTATATTCAATTAATATAGTTTACCAAGTTACTTCTAACTCAACAATTTCACCGTCTCTTTCAATTTCAACCATTATTGTTTGTCCTTTTTCAAATTTCGAAAGACTTTTCATATAACTCATCATGTCGATAATTTTATATTCACCAACCTTTACTACGATGTCACCTTTCTTCATACCAGCTACGTGTGCTGGTTTTTCTTCAGTGATTCCGTCTAAACGCATTCCTTCACCATCATATAAATAATCTGGAACCACCCCTAAAGTTACTTTGAAATCTGGAGTATTGTCAGATTCGTTTTTTGTTTTTCTGAAGGCTAATTTTTCGCTATTATCTAAATCCGAAATAATTGCCATTATGTATTCAGAAATGTCTTCCATCCCTTCATAATTCAACTTGTCTGCATCATCTGTAGGTCTATGATAATCTTCGTGCTGGCCTGTAAAAAAGTGAAGCACCGGTATATCTGCCAAATAGAACGAAGTATGATCGCTTGGGCCAACACCAGATTCCTTTTCTACTAATTTAAAATCGATATTATTAGCAAATAAAACTTGACTAAATTTTGGTGAAGTACCTACCCCATAAACTGCTATGGTGCGTTCTTCATTTAAACGACCCACCATATCCATATTAATCATGTAGTTTGCTTTTTTGGTGTCGATTGTTGGGTTTTTCACCCAATAATTAGAACCTAAAAGCCCCATTTCTTCTCCAGAAAAAGAAATAAACAGATAATTATTATTTATATTTTTACCTTTTAATTTAGATGCCAAATTCATCATTACCGCAACTCCACTTGCGTTATCATCTGCTCCATTATGAATGGCGTTTTTCTCTCCACGATGTAAAGTCCCTTCAATTCCGTGACCTAAGTGATCGTAATGTGCACCAATAATTACAGTGTTTTCTGCTTTATTATCAATATAAGCAACCACATTTACTCCCGTTATTGTGCTATCTATTTTTCCGTCAACAAAAGCAGCTTCACCGTGAGGATGTGTTTTTGGTTTAAAAGTAAAATACTGAAGATAATTATCGGTTCCTTTTGCATCTATGCCCATATTTTTAAAACGTTCTGCCAAGTACTTTGCAGATTCTTTTTCGGCTGCGGTTCCTGTTTCTCTTCCTTCCAATTTATCATCGGCTAAAAAGTAAACATCCTCTTTCATTGTTACCTCCTTTACAGGAGTTTCAGTCTTACAAGAAAAAAGGAATAGTGTTAAAGCTAAAACATAAAATACTTTCATCGTTATTTTTTTTTTAATTATCGTTATTTTTTAATAGGAATCGTTATTTACACCGATTCTAAAGCGTTATTTTCGCACAAAATTAAACTAAATATGAAACGCATCCCAATAATTTTACTAGTTTTATTACTATTTTCTTGTAAAGAGAATAAATCAGACAATTCTAGTACAGATACTGTTACAGAAGCTATTGTTGATGAAACTAAAAACACTTCTTTAATTTACCCTGAAGAAACGCATTTTAAAAGTATGCGTCAAATTACGTTTGGTGGTGATAATGCAGAAGCTTATTGGAGTTTTGACGATAAGCAGTTAATATTTCAATCTAATAATAAAAAATGGGGATTGGAATGTGACCAAATGTTTTTAATGAATGCAGAGGATGTTTTTAAAGACACTATTCCTCCTATGGTTAGTACTGGTAAAGGACGTACTACTTGTGCGTATTTCTTACCAGACAACAAGAGTTTTGTATATGCCTCTACGCATTTAGATAACGATGCTTGTCCTGAAGTTCCTTTACGTAAAAACGGTAATTATGTGTGGCCTGTTTATAGTAGCTTCGATATTTTTGTAGCCGATTTAGAAGGAAACATAACTAATCAATTAACCAACGAACCTGGTTATGATGCGGAAGCTACTGTATCTCCAAAAGGCGATAAAATTGTTTTTACTTCAGATAGAAGTGGCGATTTAGAATTATACACTATGGACATTGACGGCAGTAATGTAACGCAAATCACAGATGATTTGGGTTATGATGGAGGTGCTTTTTTCTCTCCTGACGGGAGTAAATTAATTTTCCGTTCTTCTCGACCAAAAACAGATGAAGAAGTTAAAAAATACAAAGATTTATTAGCTAATGGCTTGGTAGAACCTACAGATATGGAGCTTTATATTTGTAATGCCGACGGAAGCGAGCTAAGACAATTAACTAATTTAGGAAGTGCAAACTGGGCACCATTTTTTACTCCAGATGGAAAAAGAATTTTATTCTCTTCTAATTTTGAAGCCGAAAGAGGGTTTCCTTTTAACTTATACTTAATCGATATCGACGGTAAAAATCTTGAAAAAGTAACTCACGGAGAAACTTTTGATGCTTTTCCTGTGTTTTCAAATAACGGGAAGTATTTAGTTTTCTCCTCTAATAGAAATAATGGCGGAGGTCGTGACACCAATCTTTTTATCGCTGAATGGCAGGATTAACCTTTCTTTTATAGAATAGTTTTATTGCTTCAATGAAGCCTAAAAACTAATTATATTATTACTTTTAAAGTCGAATATTAATCTAAATATTCGACTTTAATTTTTTAGACCAAACCCATTTCGTGATTTCATTTATAAAAAATAACAAAACACCTTTACTGCTTGTTGCAATTTGCCTTGCATTTTATGTCACGTTTGCTTATCATCTAAATAGAAGTGATTTTATAAAACTTATTTCATTAATAGGGGGTTTATTTTTTCTTACCTATAAAATTATTCAAGTTAATAAAGGAAGATTTTGGTTTTTAATGGGAATAGGAGTTTTATTCCGTTTGATATTTATAGCCGTTATCCCTAATTTATCTCAAGACTTTTATCGTTTTATTTGGGATGGCCGGTTGGTATTTCAAGGGTTGAGTCCCTATTTGTTTAGCCCAGAAAATATAATTACTAACCTCTCGACTACGCTTGAGGTGACAAACAATACAAACGTTTTTCAAGCACAAGAATTGTACAAAGGGATGGGCCACCTTAACGGAAGTCACTTTAGTAATTACCCTCCAATTAATCAATTATTCTTTGCAATTGCCGCTTTATTTACAGGAAAAAGCATTTTAGGTTCAGTGATAGTGATGCGAGTTATTATCATTTTGGCAGATGTTGGAATTCTATACTTCGGAAGGAAATTACTAGTAAAACTTCGTCAAAATCCAGATAAAATATTCTGGTATTTTTTAAATCCATTTATTATTATCGAGCTTACTGGAAACCTCCATTTTGAAGGTGTTATGCTCTTTTTTGTTCTTTGGTCTTTGTATCTATTACATCAAAAAAAATGGTTATGGTCGGCAGTAGTTTTAGGAGTTTCGGTTTCAGTGAAACTTATTCCTTTGTTGTTTTTACCATTGTATTATCAGTGGTTTGTTAGACAATATTCATTTAAAAAAGGGTTTTTTAAGTTATTTTTGTTTCATCTTATTATTCTGGGAACAGCAGTTCTAACTTTCTTGCCATTTTATTCGCCACAATTTGTTGTTAATTTTTCTGAAACCATTGCACTTTGGTTTCAAAACTTTGAGTTTAATGCAAGTTTATATTACATTATTAGATGGATAGGATTTAAAATAGTAGGGTGGAATATTATTGAAACTGTCGGAAAAACACTTCCACTAATAGTCATTGGTTTTTTATTAATATTGACATTTTTCAGGAAAAATAAAAATTTTCAACAACTAATTATAGTGATGCTTTTTAGTATTTCATTTTATTATTTACTATCAACAACCATTCATCCTTGGTATATCGCAACTCCTTTATTGCTTTCGGTTTTTACCAAATATAAATTCCCAATAGTTTGGAGTTTAGTTGTCATGTTGAGTTATTCTGCTTACGGAAAAGATGGTTTTTCAGAAAATTTATGGTGGGTAGCTATTGAATATATTTTAGTAATAGGTTATTTTATTTGGGAGTTTTTCAAAGGGAGAAAAGAAGCCTTAAAATAGAATTATTGTTTTTATTAGAAACAATTCAATATTCCTTTGTAATTTTAGTTATTTTTATAATTCCCTAAATGATGAAGTTATTAAAAAAACACTAAAAATATTCCTAGTTTTTATTAGCATTTTGTTGCTTTTGCTACTCATTTCTTTTTTTGGAATTAGGTATTACTTTAATAATCATAAAGTTGAATTGATTGTTAAAATTGAAAAAATCCTTAATGAAAATCGAAAGGGTAAAATTATCTTCGATTCAATTTCTGTAAGCTCTATTACAAAATTTCCGAACATTGAGGTGAAAATATTCAATTTAAAAATGATAGATTCTCTTTATATAAATCATCAAAGAGAAACAGTGTTTTTAGAAGAAGTAAGTGCCTCAATTTCGATTATTGATGCACTTAATGAAGAGATAAAAATTACAGCTATTTCTGCTAAAAAAGGTCATATCAATATTTTTGTGGATGATGACCATTATACCAATACTTATGTTTTTGAAGCAAATAGAAAGCTTCATCCAGAAGTATTCTCTTTAAAAATTATCGATAATGATATTGATGTTTTAATAGAAAACATAGCGTTTGTATTTACTGAGAAAATTAAAAACAAACGGATTACCGCTTATTTAAACAAGTTAGACTTTACTATTGATGTTGCTAATCTCAAAATTCCAAAAGTAAATTTAGATGTGTTTATGAAGGAAATGGGATTCAATTTAAAAATGGGGACTTTTTTTAATAATGCACGTTGTGTTGGTAGTTTTTATCCAATTTTCGATAAAAATTCACATACAATTGAAGTGCCAAATTTTAATTTAAAAATCGATGAACAAATTTTTGACATTTCTGCAAGCATTAATACAAAAACTAAAAATTTCATCTTTTTATTAGAAGCAGATAAAGTAAATTTTATTGAAACTAACCAATTATTAGCCGAAAATATTAAATCTAGGTTAGATGGGTTTGATATTGTTAAACCTTTTAAGGTAAAAGCAAAAATAGCAGGAAAGTTTGAATATAAAAACCTTACCTATGTTGAGTTACACTTTGAAACAACAGACAATGAAATAGTCTATAAAAAGGATAGTTTACATCTTACAAATATTGATTTTAAGGGCAAATTTATTAATAGATTTTACAACGATAGCACTAAAGTTGAAAACCGTAAAAATTATACATTTTCGTTTGATAGTCTTTCTGGTAATTACCTTGATATTCCATTTAAACTTTCAGATTTATCATTAAAGCACAATTACTCTAAGCCGCTTCAATTAGTAGCAAATTTTGAGGTAAATGGCGAAGTTACATCTCTAAATGATTTAATAAACAGTAAGGAATATGACCTTACAAGAGGTGTTTTCCAATTAGATGGGAATTATAAAGGAAAAATAAACTCCTTATCTGAAATTTTTAAATCTTCAGAAATAAACCTGAAAATAAAAGGATTAGTTGTAAAAAGTAAAGATCGTTCAAATCGTTTTTATATTCCAGTTGTTGATGTAAAAATAGACCATGATTATGCTGAGATCAATAGACTTATCGTTGATTTTGATAAAAAAAATCGCTTTCAAATAAACGGTAGCTTTACTAATTTTGGAACTTTACTAACTAATGATATAGCAAATTTACCAACAATTTCAACAGTAAATATCTCATCAGAATATATAAATTTCAATTCATTATTAAAGTCCTTTGGTGCTCAGGAAAAACAGTCAAAAAGTAATAATTTAGCGAAAGTTAAAAAGGCTTTAAACATATTAATAGGTAAATTTAATCCTCAAATTACATTTTCTATAAAAAAATTAGACTTTTTTGAAGCTCCTTTTAGTAATATTGATATAGAAGCAAACTACATTGATAGCAAAATAGTCATGCCAAAAATAAGCGGAAACTATAAAGGTGGTGGAGCAGAAGCAAAATTAACAATTAATTTGAAACCAAAAAAAAATCGTGTAAACGAAGAGGTGTTAAAACTTGACATGTTACTTAAAGTGAATGGAGAAATTGAACATTGGGCAGAAATACTTCATAATGAAAAGTTCTTTTTTCAAGATGCAAATTATACCATGGAAATGAGTTTTAATAATGAAGCAAGTAATATTCCGGAATTAATCAACCTTTCAGATATTAAATTATATGTTAATGAAGGAAGTATGTTTTACAAGCCAGCAAACCTTACACTTCTGTTTAACAAAATAGATATTAGTATTAAAAATAAAAATGCATACTTGAATGATTTTGAATTGAATTTACCCAACAATCAAACACTTAATTTAAAAGGGGAAATTACAAATTTCATGGAACTTTTTGATGGTTCTATTTCAGATAATAATATTACTTCCTCGATTACAGTATTTTCGGAAGATATTAATTTCAGTAATTTTATGGATACGTTTAATCCAAATTCCAAAAAATCAAAGAATAAAAATAATGTAAAAACCATTTTAAACGATATCTATATTAAGTTCAAACCTAGCTTGCAATTAGATTTTGAAAGGCTAAGATATAATAGTATAACACTAGAAAAAGTAAATGCACGTTTATTATTTAAGGACATCAACACCTTGAGTATTACCCATGCATATTTTTATTTCTATCATAAAAAATTGACATTAGATGCAGCTTTTGATATAAGTCAAGATACTCAAACAAAATTTACTACTAGTTTTAGTTTGGATTATTTTGCTATTGAAAACTTAATGTATTCATTTAAAAATTTCGGTTTTGAAAAACTGGATGAACCCACAGAAATAACAGGAATAATAAATTTAAATGCAGATTTTAATGGTATAATTGATGATACTGAAGGAGTAATTTACGATTCGTTAGAAGCAGATTTATCATACAATATAAAAAATCTGAATTTAAATAATTTTCAACCTATCATTGATGCTGGAAATTTAGTTTTTAAAAAGAAAAGGTTTGAAAATATTAAGTTTGCAAATATTAATAGTACCATAAACTTAAAGAATAACATTATTTCAATCCCATCAACAAATGTGCAATCTACGGCATTCGATTTCTTTATTGAAGGGAAATTAGACAATACTAATCATACAGACTTATGGATTTCGATACCTTTATCCAATTTAAAAAGAAGAGATTTAACTCAAGCGCCGAGTAATAAAACGTATAATGAAGCTGGAAGAAAAATATACTTAGAAATCAAGGCAGACCAAGAAGGGAAATTGGAACACAAAGTGTTTTTAAGAACCAAAAAGCATCTTAAAGCTTCTCAAAAATAGATTAAACAATTTTCATTTTCTTCAATAAAAAGGAAGCATTCATGTTTTTACAAATCCCATCTTTTAATTTGTAATCAAAATACAATTCGTCATTAATGATTTCTGCATCAAAATAATAGTTTTTAACTTCGGGAAGTTCATTGGTGATTTCACAAAGACTTAAGTCGTGAGTTGCAATAATTCCTGTGGAATTTGAAGCCACTAATTTCTGAACAAATTTTCGAGAACCAATTGCCTTGTCGGTGCTGTTGGTTCCTTTTAATATTTCATCTAAAATGATAAAGTAACTATCCTTTGAAATAGTATCAACAATAAACTTAAGTCGTTTTAATTCGGAAAAGAAATAGGACTCATCTTCACTTAAATTATCACTAGTTCGCATGCTTGTAATTAACTTTATGGGAGCATATTTAAATTTTGAAGCACAAACAGGAAGCCCCATATTTGCCATAACAATTGAAAGCGAAATAGTTCGTAAAAAAGTACTTTTTCCTGCCATATTTGCACCTGTAATAATAAAAAACTCTTCGGTATTAATCGTGACAGAACTGGTTACTCGTTTTTCTTTTAAAAGTAATGGATGTCCTAAGTTTGTTGCTTTAATGGTCGTTTTTTCTATACCTTTAGCTTTCTTGATAATTTCAGGAAACGAAAAGTCTGGATGATTGAATTTAAAATTTGCTAATGAGTTTTTGGCATCAAAAAAAGCAATGACTTTAAACCAACTTTCTACCTTTTTTGAATAGGTATTAATCCACTGTTCAATTTTATAAGAATGATGAATATCTCGCAATGCAAATCCGTTTGCAAAAATTCCAATAATCATATTATTCCGTTGGTCGAAAGCATCTAAAATTTTTGAAAATTTAAGAAATATTTCAGAAGCCTTTTTCTCCCGATTACTATCGGGATCTGTTTTAATTTCTTCTTGCTTTTGTTTCAGAATTTCTGAAGTAAATGTTTCAGACTCAATAAAAGCTAGTAATTGATGGTATTGTTTAAAGGTTTCTTTAGCTTTATTAGCGTGTAAATACAGGTTGTTTATTTTTTTAATATAGATGCCTGTGATCCCCAAACCTATAAAAAACCAAGTAACGATCACCAAATTTGGAATTAAATCTAAATAACTTAGTAAAAATAATCCCAATGAAATTCCTCCAAAAATATTGGGTAAAACCTTCATTGATTTAGGAGTAAAAAAGGAATGTTGTTGCAACCAATTTACAATAATTTTAATACTTGCATCCACCTTTATTAGGCTTCCCGTAGCAGAAAATTGTTGCCGCCACTTTGGTTTGTCGGCTAGTTCTTTAATCGCTTCTTGTTTTGTTTCAATCCCTTCAATAGTATTTGAAGTAAAAATAGAAGCTAACTTTTCTTTACCCGTTTTAATGGTGGTTCTATTCAAATATTGAAAGAAGGAGCCTCTTCCAAACAAATCAATATCATAACTATAAAAATGAGTTGGATCTTTAAATTCATCTCCAAAATCTAATTCAGAAAGATCTCCATTTAAAACATTAATCTCCGTATTATTAATTTTAATTAACTGCAGTATTTTTTGTTTCAGAAGTTTTAAATCTGAATACATTGAAACCAAATAGAAAAATAATGCAATCCCAACAATTAAGACAGGTGCGAGAATTTTTATATTTCCGAAGAAAAACCAAATGCAAAAAACGATGCCTAAAAACACCCCCAAACGAATCATACTTAACCTGAAAAGCTTTCGATTAATTAATGACAGTTCTTTTTTAAAAAGCTGCTTTTGTTCTTTGTAAAATTCTAAGGGATGATTCATTGAAATTAATGCCTGCAAGAGAAACTTGAAGGATATTTTATAACATACTAAATGTATTCATTTCTTGTTCAGACAGGTATCTCCAGCGACCACGAGGTAATTCTTTTTTAGTTAGCGGTCCAATAGTTACGCAGTCTACCTTCACTACATTGTAGTTTAAATGGTCAAAAATAGTACGAATCACACTGTTTCCAATATGCTTTATTTTTAAACCGATTTCCTTTTTTGGTGCATTTTTTACCCAACTTACATCTTCTACTTCAATGGTTTTTCCGTCAATTTTTAAACCGTCTCTGATACGTTGAATATCTTCTGATTTTAGGTTTTTATCCAATTCTATATGAAACAAGCGCGAAACTCCTTTTCGGGTAAATTTTTGCATAAATTCATCATCGTTGGTAAATAATAATAAACCGGTAGCATTTCTTCCCAATCTCCCAATTGGATGTAAATTTACATTGGATGCTCTGGCAACTAAGTCCATTACTGTGTTTCCTTTAGAATCGCTGGTGGTAGTTGCAAATCCTTTTGGTTTGTTCAATATAACATACGCCTTTGCTTCGGGCGATATTTTTCTACCATCAAATTTCACCACATCATTAGGCTTTACTTTAAAGCCCATTTCGTTGATAATTTTTTCGTTTACTTGAACACTTCCTACTTCAATATACATATCTGCTTCTCTTCGGGAACAAATTCCTGAATTGGCAATGTATTTATTTAACCGAATCCCATCAGAAGGGTTTGCCGGTTTTGAAGGTTTTGATGGTGTTGAAGGTTTATTTTGAGTCTTCTTCATTTTAGGTTTTCCCTTAAATGGAGATGTTCCTTTTCGTTTAGTATCTTTCTGCTTGCTCATAATGATTTTCCTTAAAAAAGGCTTTTATAATTTTTGCAAAGATACAGAAAGCTTTGCGATTGAAGCGTCAAATGTTAATATTGAAATTCCTTTTAACTTTAATGGATTAATCTATAAAATCGGTTGTGGTTTGTCGCTCTCTATTTACGGTAAGTTTGGTAATATCCGGTCTAGAATAATGACCCACAGGATCAAAATTTTGACGTTCTTCTAATACTCTATTAAAGTCTAAGGTTTGGTAAATATTTCCTTCTTTATGCAAAACAGGCTCCACAATCCATTCGCCATTGGGACCTGCGATACAACTCCCACCATTGGCAAGAATTTCTGGGGCGTTTTTAAGAATTTCATCTATATAAGGAGTGTCTTTTGGGAAATCATTTATGGTCATTAATGAAGATACCGAAATTACAAAGCTTCTTGATTCTCGAGCTATAAAACGTGTAATGTCCTTAGTGTTATGGTCACTTCCGGGCCAAACGGCAATGTGTAAATCTTCTCCTTGAGCGTACAAAGCAGTTCTTGGTAAAGGCATCCAATTTTCCCAGCAATTAAGTCCGCCAAGGGTAAATTCTTTAAGCTTGTGAACTTGCAAACCATTTCCATCACCTGGTGACCAAGTGAGTCGCTCGTCGTAGGTAGGCTGCAGTTTTCTGTGAACTGATTTAATTTCTCCTTCCGAATTTATATATACCAAAGAAGCATATAAACTATGTCCTCCACGATCTATTGGGCATTCAATAATTCCCAAATAAATAGCAATTTTATGTTTTTTTGAAAGCGAACAAATTTCTTCTAAATCGCCGTTTTCAATTGTAATTGAATTGCGAATATAATGTGCGTGAATTTCTTTATTTATCTTGGTATCCCAAGCTGCACCATTGGTTAAAGCTAACCAAAACGGATACCCCGGAATTAATCCTTCGCCAAAAACAATCAGTTCAGCATTCTCTGAAGCTGCTTCTAAAATACTGCTTTTAACTTTCTTTAATGTTTCCGTTTTCTGAAACCAAACGGGACTAATTTGAGCGAGGGCTACTTTAAGGAGGTTGTTTTTTTTCATCATTTAAAAGTATGAAAAATATGAATAGCTTATTCTTCCGCAGAAAATATTTTATAATACACGATCTAAAATCCTACTTACATTTATTAGTGGAATACTAAAAACACCAATCACAATAATGAATTTCAAGATATTATGAAGCACTACATAATGTAATTTTTTATTGGATTTCCATAGAATTACAACGAATAATAATAAGGCGATACTACTTCCAATAAAAAAGAAATTCATATACCCAATATTGAATTTAGAGACAAGAAAATAGGATGGAATCAATGTCAAAGCACTTAAGACTGTTAATATTTTCTTAGAGATAGCTTCTCCATAAACCACAGGTATGGTTCTATAATCATGCGCTAAATCGCCTTTTATATTCCCTAAATCCTTTATTAATTCTCGCATGGCAATAATTAAAAACAAGAAGGTGGCGTGAACAAAAATGACCATTTCGAAATTCTTATAATAAATAAAAACTGCAAAAAATGGTATAACTGCTAAAGTTGCAGCGACAAAATTTCCGACAAATGGATATTTTTTAAGTTTGTGTGAATAGAACCAAATCCCGAAGATATAAAGCGAGAAAAACACCACCGCTTTAAACGAAACATAACTGGCAAAAATTACTGATAAGAAATTAAGTACAAAATAGGAAGTTAATTTTGTACGTTGACTTACCAATCTGTCCAACATTGTTTTTCGAGGGCGATTGATTAAATCTTTATCACTATCGTAAAAATTATTGATGATATATCCCGCTGCAATTGCTGAAGAAGATGCTAAAACTAGCATAAACAAATTAGCATCAAAAAGGATTTCCTTTATAGAAAGATGCGGTGCTAAAATAAAAATAGAAGTTAAGTATTGGGCAATAATAATAATCAAAATATTATAACCACGAACGATAGAAAACAAACTGAAAAACTTAAGAAAAAAGTATTTTTGTTTTCTGTTTAACATAGCTTTATTGGTCTATTCTTTTAATTAAATCTTGTCGATTATCCCAAAAAGACAAAATATTTATTTGATTATTTTTAAATTCATAAAAAATAAAAAACACCTTTAGAACAAGTACTCTTGTTTTTTTGTTGGTAGTTAACCTACCTAAATATTCATTTTTTGATAAAGATTTTAAATTACTTTCAACTTCGTCAAGTGATTTTTTACTGTAATTTGAATTTCCGTTTCTTTTATTGTAGAAGTTTAATATTTCCTTCAATTCATAATTTGCTCTTGAGGACCAAATTATTCTTTTGCTAACCATTCTCTTAACCCTGAAATTGCTTTATCATTTTCAATAAAATCTCCAGTTTCTATATCATTACGACCTATCTCTATTGATTTTTTTTGTTCATTTGATAGTTCAAACAAAGAATTTTCTGAGGAATCAAACAATACCTGAAGGGATTTCAATAAATTCAAATCTTTAGTTTGTTTAATTCTCGAGATTAAATTATTTTTAATATTTGCAGAAATATCCATTAGTTTTAATTTATCTAAAGTAACTAATTTTTATTAGAAACTATAAACCACCTCTAGCTTATAATCTTTAAGTGCTTGTTTTGCTTTGTCAAGATCTTCGGTAAACCCTAACATATAACCACCGCCACCAGAGCCACAAAGTTT
>CAZIMW010000012.1:1136-28838 GCA_964540425.1 uncultured Flavobacterium sp. | reverse complement strand
GTGTAGGTAGTGAAGGTGGTTTTGAAGCTTTGAAATTTTTTACTGAACCTAAGAATGTTTGTATAAAATATGATTAGAACATCTATATGGAAGAATATACAATAGCAAGAGTTTTACACGTATTAGCCGTAGTTTTATGGATTGGAGGAGTTGCTATGGTAACTACCGTAATTATTCCAGCAATTAAAAAATTAAAATCAAAAGAAGAACGAATTAATATGTTTGAGCAGATTGAAGGGAAATTTGCAGTTCAAGCAAAAATTACAACATTAATAACGGGTGTTACAGGTTTTTATATGCTATACGCTTTAGATGACTGGGATCGGTATTTTCAACTAAAATACTGGTGGATACATTTAATGACAATAGTTTGGGTGTTATTTACAGTTGTTTTATATATTTTAGAACCTCTTATCCTTCATAAATTATTTAAAAAATATGCAGAATTAAATCCTGAAAAAACATTTGCAATAATGCACAAAGCTCATTGGTTTCTATTAATATTGAGTTTATTAGCAATTATTGGAGCTGTTGCAGGAAGTCATGGTTTATTCTTTTTTTAATTATCAATATAATTTTATAAAAACACAAAAATGAACTTAAATTTTAAAATAAAAACGCTTTAATCTGTGGAAGTACAGCAGGAATAGGAAAAGCATCTGCAATGGAATTAAAGTTTTTTACGGAGGCTAAGAATGTATATTATTAAGTATGAAGAAAAAAATGAAAAACGTATTTTAAAATCAACAAATGAGTCTTAAAAACAAAATAGATTCAGAATATTCGGAGTGGTTAGGAGAACTTAAATTAAAAATTAAAAGTACTCAAATAAAAGCCGCTTTGTCTGTCAATAAAGAAATTATATTTCTTTATTGGGAGATAGGAAAAGATTTGTTTGAAAATCAAAAAAATAAAGGTTGGGGCAATTCCGTTGTAGAAAATTTAGAAAAAGATTTACTTAAAGCATTCCCTAATTTAAAAGGCTTTTCTCGAAGAAATCTATTTTATATGAAAGGATTCTATGCTTTTTATAATTCGAACTATGAAAAAGTGCAACAGCTTGTTGCACAAATTCCTTGGGGACATAACATATTGATTTTCAGTAAGTCAAAATCTATAGAAGAGTCATGCTTTTACCTTTCCGAAACCATAAAAAACAATTGGTCTAGAAGTGTCCTTCAATTACAATTCAAATCTGATTTATATTTACGACAAGGAAATGCAATAACAAATTTCAAAAAAACACTACCAAGTCCAGATTCAGATTTGGCAAATCAAACATTAAAAGATCCGTATTTGTTTGACTTTTTAACACTTCAAGAAAATGCGAATGAAAAAAATATTGAAGATCAATTAACTAAACACATTACAAAATTTCTCTTAGAACTAGGAATTGGATTTGCATTTGTAGGAAAACAATATAAACTTGAGATTGGAGATAAAGATTTTTATATTGATCTGCTTTTTTATCATACAAAATTAAAATGTTACATCGTTGTTGAGCTAAAAGCTAAAATGTTTAAACCTGAATATGCAGGAAAACTAAGTTTTTATATTTCGGCAGTAGATGACATTTTAAAATCAAGTTCAGACAATGCAACAATTGGCATTATTTTATGTCAAAATAAAAATAAAATTGAAGTTGAATACGCCTTAAAAGGAATTTCCCAACCAATTGGTGTTGCAGAATACCAACTTAGTAATGCTATTCCAGAAAACATTAAGAGTAATTTACCTTCGGTTGAAGAATTAGAAAAAGAATTAGCCTCATCATTAAATAAAACATAAATTAAAATGAACTTAAATTTCAAAAATAAAAACGCTTTAATCTGTGGAAGTACCGCAGGAATAGGAAAAGCATCCGCAATAGAATTGGCTTCTTTGGGAGCAACCATTACTTTGGTAGCTAGAAACGAAGAAAAACTGAAAGCAGTTCTTGCCGAATTACCTTCCAATAACGGACAAGAACATAATTATTTAGTTGCCGACTTTAGCAATCCAGATGCTTTAAAAGAAACGCTGAAAAAAGGAATTTCTAAAAACTATCATATCCTTTTAAACAATACAGGAGGTCCAAAAGGAGGTCCAATTTTTAATGCTGATTTAACCGAATTTACCGCTGCTTTTTCGCAACATTTATTGTGCAATCAAGTATTAGTTCAAGCCGTAGTACCTGGGATGAAAGAAGAAAATTACGGAAGGATTGTCAATATTATTTCCACTTCCGTAAAACAACCTATTGAAGGTTTGGGTGTAAGTAATACCATTCGTGGTGCGGTTGCTAATTGGAGTAAAACCTTGGCAACGGAATTAGGTCCTTTCGGAATCACAGTAAACAATGTGCTTCCGGGTGCAACAGCTACCGAACGATTAGACCAAATCATGGTAAATATTGGCAATAAAATTGGCAAATCTGCCGAAGAAGCGGGAGAATTTATGAAAAGTATTGTCCCTGCAAGACGTTTTGCCCAACCTGAAGAAATTGCTTATGCTGTTACTTTTTTAGCTAGTGAAGCTGCTGGATATATCAACGGGATTAATTTACCTGTTGATGGCGGACGGACTAAAAGTTTGTAATATCCCAACAAAGACCTAGTAGGTTTTAAAAACCTACTAGGTCTAAATAATAATAGTATCTTACATTTGTAAAAACTACAATTCGATGTCTCAAAAAAGAAAACTAAGAATCAACGGTCACTCCCACTTACTTCCTTATCCCGAGGAAATCCCCAAGTTTATGAAAGAAAAAGGTATTTTTTGGGTAGATAAGGATCGCAATTTTATGCTTCAGAAAAATTGGAAACGTCCAGTTACCGATTCCAGTTTCTTTTTGGATGAGAAGTTGGAATGGATGGAAAAATTTAAAATAGACCATGCGGTTGTTTTAAACCTTTCTCAATTGTACGGCAACGGTTTGCGTCTGGAAGAAATGAAACAAGCCTTGCGTTTTCAAAACGATTTTAATGCGAAAGTTCAACACGATCATCCCGATAAATTTACTTGCGGTTTTGTGGTTCACCCTGGTTATGGGCGTGGTGCATTGTGGGAAATTGAACGTTGTGTCGAAGAATTAGATATGCGATTGCTTTGTCTTCCTACCCATTATATGGACACTATTGGAACTTGGCGTTGTATTTTTGATGAAGAGAACATTCCAATTTTCGAAATGGCAAACAAATACAATCTTGCTGTTGAAATACACCCTTACGATGGTGAAAAATTTATAAAATTAGAAAACACTGCTTGGCGTTTTCATTTAATTTGGATGTTGGCACAATGTGCCGATGCGTATCACTTTTTTACTTTGAATGGCTATGCCGATAAATTTCCGGATATGCGAACTTGCTTTGCTCACGGCGGTCAATTAGCACAAATGAATTTAGGAAGACGTATTCAAGGGTTTGATGGTCGTCCCGATTTGTTTGAAGGAAAAACACATCCTAGAAAATCCGTAGGTCATAAAAACATCTTTTTTGATACCTTGGTTCATGATACGGGTTCATTAGGATTGATTGTTAAAAACCAAACTTCAAAGCAGATTGTGATGGGATTAGATGATCCATATCCTTTAGGTGAAATGGAAAGTGAGAATCAATCTTCTTATCCTGGAAAAATTTTGGATTTGGCTATGGAGCAAAATATTTTAACTTCAGAAGAATGTGATAACATTTGGGATGATAATGTGCTGCAATGGCTGTTTGGTGATGATGAAAAAAGAAAACAAGAATTGATTCAGAAAATAATTGGTTAATGTATTTTATTTCAGATAAATTAGATGATTATGTGGTTGCTCATTCACAAAAAGAGCCAGAACTATTAGAGCAATTAAGTAGAGAAACTTGGCAAAAAGTATTAGCTCCAAGAATGTTAAGTGGTCCTTTTCAAGGAAGAATTTTGAGTATGATTTCAAAATTAATCAATCCAAAAAACATTCTTGAAATTGGGACTTATACGGGATATTCGGCTTTGTGTTTAGCCGAAGGAATGCAAAAAACAGGAGAGCTTCATACCATTGACACCAATGAGGAATTGTACGATTTACAACGAAAATATTTTGATAAATCTGCTTATGGAAATCAAATAATTCAGCATATAGGGAATGCTTCAGAAATAATTCCAACGCTTCAAAAAACCTTTGACTTGGTTTTTATAGATGCCGACAAACAGAATTATCCTAATTATTTAGAACTTATACTTCCGAAGTTAAAAAAAGGGTCTGTAATTTTAAGTGATAATGTATTGTGGAGTGGGAAAGTTTTAGAACCAATTGCAAAAGACGATAAAGACACTAAAGCGATTGTATTATATAATAAACTGATCAACGAACATCCAAAATTAGAAACGGTTTTACTTCCTATAAGAGATGGCTTAACTATTTCGAGAGTAAAATAGTTTAGAATTTACGTTTTATTGGACCCGTAATTTTATCAATGGTCTCTTTTACTTTATTTATTTCACCTCCAATATTCTTGGTAATATCTTTAGTAAAATCATTTTTAAATTTTTCTGGTGCATTTAAATCAATTCCTTGTTTATCGGCACTTTTAATGATCTCTCCTTTAATATCATTTGTTGCATCTTTAATTTGACGCATTCCCTTACCTAGTCCTCTTGCAATTTCTGGCACTTTATCGGCTCCAAATACCATCACCACAATAAATATGATAAAAAATATTTCGGCTCCACTAATAAATAAAGGAATAGTTATTGAAATCATTTTGCAAATATACTAATTTTGAATTTCTACAATCCCTGAAAGTGGTTTCAATTGTAAAGGAAATTTAAATTTATTATATTTGTTACTAATCATTAATTAAAAATATTATGAAAATTAAATTTATCTTACCCTTATTTGTAGTTGCAGTTTTGTTTACATTGGTTTCATTTACAAGTTCTTCAGAGCCTCAATACAATGACATAGACGAGGTTATAACTATCGATATTCCTGAAAATGTAAAAGCAATCATCGACAATAAATGTTTGGGCTGTCATAGTGATGAAGCTAAAGCAGGGAAAAGCAAAATGAAAATGAATTTTGATAACCTTTCTAATGGCAAATATTCTAGAGGAAAGGAAATTAGTAAATTAGATAAAATCGTTAAAATGCTAGGCAAAAATAAAATGCCTCCAGAAAAGTTTTTAGCAAAATATCCAGAGAAAAAATTAACAGATGAAGAGTCTAAATTAATTAGTGACTGGGCTTCAAGTCAAAGCTCGATAATGAAAGGAGAATAATATTTAAAAAGACATAAGACTGCTACGCTTAAAGATGTAAGAGTTAAGACTTGATTGTTGAAAATTTTAAAAAATATTTATAATCCTAAAAATAATTACTACAACTTTTAGTATATACCCAAGGCTTTTGGGAGTTTTGGCGAATTTATTTTTTTTCTTTAAAAAGGTAAAAAATTCAACCATAGCTTTTGTTACGATTTTATTTTTTAACGAAGTTAAAGGAAGAAAGAACGAGTCAAAAAACCGAAAGGCTTTGTGGTTTGGTTATATCAGCAATAATAAATAAAATCTAAATCGTTATTATGAAAAGTAAAAAAAAATTAATAATCAGTATATTAGTTATTGCTTTTATTTTAATTCAGTTTTATCCTTCTAAAAAACCTACTGTTATTATTGACAATCCAAATGACTTAATAGCAATGAATTCAGTTCCTGAAAACATTTCTTCAATACTTAAAAATTCCTGCTATGATTGCCATTCTAACGAATCTTCATTTCCTTGGTATTCTTCCGTAGCACCAACAAAATGGTTAGTTTACGGGCATATTAATGAAGGTCGAGAAGTATTAAATTTTTCTAACTGGAATTCTTTAGATACCGATGATAAAGCTGGCTTATTAGATGACATTTCTTTTATGGTTCTAGAAGGAGAAATGCCTATAAAAGGTTATACTATATTACATTCTGAAGCAAATTTATCTGAGGATGATCGGGAATTAATTGTAACTTGGGCTGATGAAATGTTGGAAACTTTGTACGATTAATTTTTTATACACTCTCGCAAAGACGCAAAGTTTGCAAAGGCGTTATTACTTCATTAAAATTTAAAACACCTCAAGAATTAAAACTCTTGAGGTGTTTTTTTGTATTAATTAAGTGCTTCAGCAATGTTCATTTACTAACTTGAACTAGTTATTTAATCTTTCACTTTCTCCTTAAAAGAATCAAACTCACCTAATTTTTTACGTTTTGGCCAAGTATTGTTTTTAATATCAATATCGGCGGTTTCCTCGTCTGGATCGATTACAATTTTAACTATTTCTTTTTCCGAAGCAATTACTTTTCCTACAGAGCCATTACTTGTTTTCCATATTTGTACTGGATAAGTAACTCTTTTAGTTGTACCATCACTATAGGTATATTCAGCGATAATTGGCATTGGAAGTCCTCCTTTCATTTCGAAAGTTATTTCATAGAAAAAGGTTGGTTTTTTTAAATTTACTCTTTCATCTGGAGTTAAATTATCCATTATATATTCTTGCAAAGTGGTAACATCATCTAAAGTGGCTGTTTTCATGCTTTCTTCAAAATCATCACTTCCTTCTTCTACTAAATAAACTAAAGGTGGAAGGTCGCTTTCTTTCATTCCTCTAGCTTCCATAATTTCTTTAACTTCTTTACTTATTTTTGAAGTAACATAAAACTTCTTTACTTCACCAATACCCAAATCAACTACATTAGTGGTATAAAACCATCCTCTCCAAAACCAATCTAAATCTACTGCAGAGGCATCTTCCATCGTTCTGAAAAAGTCTTCTGGTGAAGGGTGTTTAAACATCCATCTATGTGCATACGTTTTAAAAGCATAATCAAATAATTCACGCCCCATCACTGTTTCTCTTAAAATTGTTAATCCAGCTGCTGGCTTAGAATACCCATTAGATCCAAAATTAAAAGTATTTAACCCTTTGGTCATTAACGGTGCAATAGTGCTTTGATCACCAGACATATAACCTACGATACTTTTGGGAGTTCCTCTTCTTAAAGGATAGGATTTATTAGGAGCAATAGCTTCTGGGTATTTTTCTCCAAAATCTGTTTGAGCAACCATTTGTACAAAAGTGTTAATTCCTTCGTCCATCCAAGTCCATTGGCGTTCGTCACTATTAACTATCATAGGAAAATAATTATGTCCTACTTCGTGAATAATTACTCCTAACATTCCGTACTTAGTGCGTTCGCTATAGGTTCCGTCTTCGTCTGGTCTTCCGTAATTCCAGCAAATCATTGGATATTCCATTCCTTGATTTTTGGCGTGAACCGAAATCGCTTTAGAATAAGGATAATCAAATGTCATTCTAGAATATGAAATTAACGTACTCGCCACCGCTCTTGTTGACCATTCTTCCCAAAGTGGATTTCCTTCTTTAGGATACATTGAAACTGCCATCACATCATTTTTTCCCACTTTAACAGCCATCATATCCCAAATAAATCTTCTTGAAGTTGCGAATGCGTAATCACGAACATTTTTTGTTTTAAACTTCCAAGTTTTTGTATTGGTGTCAAAATTTTCTGAAGCAGCATCTGCCTCTTCTTGTGTTACAATTATGACTGGCTTATCGTACGATTTTTTCGCATTGTCATAACGTTTCATCATTTCTTTAGAAAACACTTCTTTTCTATTTTGAAGTTCTCCTGTTGCATCCAAAATATGATCGGCAGGAACGGTAATATTTACTTCATAATCACCAAAGGCTAAAGCAAATTCATCTCTTCCCCAAAACTGACTATTTTGCCATCCTTCTATATCGTTATATACAGCCATTCTTGGAAAAAACTGCGCGATTACATAGGCACGGTTTCCGTCTTCAAATTCTTCATATCCACTACGTCCTCTACCATTTACGTGATTATTTATATTGTACCACCATTTAATTGAGAATTCAAATTTATCTCCTGGATTTAAATTTTTAGGCATTTCAACGCGCATCATTGTGCGATTGATCATATATGTAAGATCGGCTCCATTTGACCCTTTTACCTCTTGAATATTAAATCCACCATCAAATCCTTCCCCCATATATTCATTTACAAAATTACTCGCCAAATCTGCTGGTTGTGAACCACTAGATTTTATTAAAGGGGTTTTAGAGTCTTTAGCACGCATATTTTGGTCCAATTGCACCCATAAATATTCTAACACATCTGGAGAATTATTATAGTAAGTAATCGTTTCTTGACCCGATAATTTTTTGTTCTTATCATCTAGATAAATGTCCATTTTATAATCCGCTTGTTGCTGATAATAACTAGGGCCAGGAGTTCCACTTGCAGATCTGTATTGATTTGGAGTAGAAAACTCCTCATACAATTGTTTAAAAGGATTGTTATTATAATGTCCAGATTCACGTTCAGTTTCTTCTTGAGAATAACCAATTCCTGTTGCTAAAAAAATAACAAATAGGGAGAGTAATTTTAGTGATTTCATATTAATTATTGAATTATTTTTAAGTGTTAAAAGTAGTTTTTCTTGTTGAAATTAAGAGTTGTTTAATTAAAATTTAACATTCCTTTAGGATGATCTCTATCTAGCACTAAACTTTTTCTGCTTTCTAAAGTTTTAAAGTGAATTATATTTTGTTGTTTTGGAAACATATCGAACAGAATTTTATTTTCAACTTCTATGGAATTAAATTCTGAAATTCCCTCCACTTCAAAATACATATTTACAATATCAATATTGTATTCTTTTCCAATATAATTAAGTTTCGCTTCTTTTCCATTTATTTTGAATTCCATTTTCTGAAGTACGTATTTTTTTAAATAATCTACATCTGAAGCTCTTTCTTTTGGACCATCTAATGAAATAGAAGAATCGTATCTTGCTTGTAAAGCTTGTTCCACGTCTTCAACAAAAATCTTTGCGATGACCTGTACTACTTGTTTCTCTTTTACAAATTCTACATTAGTGGTGCTTACATAAAACTTATGTGAAGTAGAACTCATCATTAACGGGAATACCATTAACAGGAAAATAATATTTAAAAATTTCATATTCATTTGACTCCTTTAGTATTTAATAGTTACAGGTTATTCACTTTTAATTGAAATTCTAGATATATATATCTCAGATTTCGTTTGAAAAATATTTAAAACACCCGCAAAATTCTGTCTTTTAAAATCGGATTGCAAACTGGAAGTTTCTATACAAAAAAACATAAAATCATACAGCCGATTTTGTGGAAGTCCATACGCGTCTTCAAAAAACGGAGGTCCATAATAGTTAATCATTTCTGCAACCAACTTATTTTCTGAAGTCCATTTACGTTTTATTTTTAGCTTTTTATAATAACCTGAAATATGTTTATAAATGGCTTCAATATCAACAACAGTAGGAGCGTAAATACTATATGCCGGTACAATTTTTTCTTGTGGTATTCCTTTAAAACCAGGAATACCAACATCATCAAAATCAATATCTTTTTCAGTTTTAATATTTTTAATATCGTAAGCTAAATTTCCTGTGAGGGTATTTCCTACCATGACTTCGTCTAGCTTATTAATTATTTCGGTTAAGGCAATTTCGATTAATTTTGAGGAAATATGTTCTTTGGAAATAACTACTTCCTGTAATTCAAATTTTATTGAAGATATTAATAAGGTATCCAGAACTCGAACTCGCATTTCAAATTCACCAAACTGATTAGTTACGCTATTATATCTTGAAGTTTTATTAAGAATATGAATACCCTCTACATCAAAATTATTACTGATTTTTCCTTTTATAGTAACGTATTGGGCGGTTGAAATTGTGATTGATAAAAAATAAAAGACTAAAGCAACCCAAAGATTATTTTTCATTGATTTGCTTTAAGAAATCCTCGCTTTGTTCACTTAAAAATTCAATAAGTAATAACTCATTTTCTGGACGAAGTAATTCTTTATCTATTCCATTATCTTCCACAAAATAGATGAATTCGTTTACTTTTTCTTCAGGAATATTAAAATTTTCGGTCATATATGCTATTCCAAAACGATGCTGTACTGCGTTGGTAACCATATCTATTTCTGAAATAACTTCGCGTTCACTTCGGTTTTTACTTCGATTTTTATTTTTATTAATGGGTACAAAAGCACTCACCAACAAACCTGCTAAATCAATAATATCAGCTCCACCCTGCCGTGGCCCATTAAAATAAGCCTCTTCAGCTTTATTTCCTTTTATAGAAGTTTGTGCATCTGGAGCAAATTCATATTCAAACTCCAGTGTTTTATACGATAAATCAAATTCGTTTGAAACGTTTGTTACGCTGATTCGTTTAACGTCTGCAATTATATTTCCTGATAAATCATACGGTCTAATAAGCACCTCATCCAATTGATTAACCACTGGATTAAGCATAATGTGCATTGATTTAGATTCTAAAATCCCTTGATCAATAATCACTATAAAATTTTGAAACTGCATAGCCGAAAAGAATAACCGATCGTTTTCTGCAACCGATATTTTAAATTCTCCCGAAGCAGAAGTAACTGTCCCTAATTGAGAAGACTTATTGTAAATACTAATTCCTTCAACATCCTCACCTTTGGAAGCTGAAATTTTTCCTGAAATTTTTATACGCTCTACTTCTTGCGAAAAGGCAGTAATTGAAAAGGCGAAAAGAAACACTAGTAGTAGTTTATTCATTTTTCAAAGTTAACGAATCATTTCTTATTTTTATCTTAAAGAATCTATTAGGGTTTGTTAAATTTACGTTTTAATCTTGATTATGAAAAATTTAATTATTGCAAGTACCTCAACCATTCACGGAGGCACTTATTTATCGTATTTGCTTTCTGAAATTACGGAGCTTTTTTATGAAACAAGCGAAGTAATTTTTATTCCTTATGCTATACCTGGCGGTATTTCACACGATGAATATACCGAAATAGCTTCCGAAGCATTTTCAAAAATAAATAAAAACATTGTTGGAATTCATACCTTCGATAATCCTGTAGAAGCTATTAAAAATGCAACAGGAGTGTTTGTTGGCGGCGGAAATACTTTTGTGTTGGTAAGTCAATTGTACCAAAACCAAGTAATGCAACCGTTACGAGAAGCAATTTTTAATGGTCTCCCATATCTTGGGACTAGTGCCGGAAGTAATATTTGCGGAGTTACTATAAATAACACCAACGATATGCCAATTGTATATCCACCATCGTTTAAAACTTTGGGAGTAGTTCCTTTTAACATTAATCCTCATTATTTGGATCCAGACCCAAGTAGCAAACATATGGGTGAAACCAGAGAAACTCGTATTAAAGAATTTCATTCGCAAAGTACAATTCCTGTAGTGGGAATTAGAGAAGGTAGTTGGTTACAAGTAAAAGGAGTTGAAATTATTTTAAAAGGCGAGCATACTGCAAGGATTTTTGAACAAGACAAAACTCCTTTTGAATTGGAAAGTGAGAGTTTGGTGAGGTTTTAACTCCAGGTTTATCAAAACTCCGCTTTTTTACAAAAACCCATTTTTTCTTTAGTGGCTGGATGTGTAAACTCTAAAGTATCTGCGTGTAGATATAAACGATCTGCTTTTGTTCCGTATAAATCATCACCTATTATTGGAATATTTAATCCTAAGTTATGAGAAGCATGCATTCGTAATTGATGGGTTCGACCAGAAATTGGGTAGAAATGAACTTTTGTTTTTCCATTTTTTCGTTCTATTACTTCCCAATAGGTTTCTGAAGGTTTTCCGTGTTCAAAACAAACTAATTGTCTTGGCCTATCGTCTAGATCTACCCGAAGCGGTAAATTAACCGTTCCTTTATCACCTTTTACAATCCCATCCAACAAAGCCGTATATCTTTTTTTTATTGTCTTATTAATAAATTGACTTTGAATACTCTTGTGTGCTTTTTTATTCTTCGCCAAGACCAACAATCCCGAGGTCGCCATATCTAATCTGTGGATAATTATAGGTCCAGAAATATTTTTTACTTGTTGTTTAATTCGTGTATAAACCGAATCCTGAATATGAATTCCCGGTACCGATAAAAAATCTCCAGGTTTATAAACCACTATCAAATCTTCGTCTTCAAAAATGGTTTCTAGTTCTTTACCAATGGCAGGATTTTGTAATAATGGATTGGTGTCCATTTCAATTTCTGCTAACATATGTTTTAAAATCGGTTTGCACTTTCCTTGGCAAGCGGGATAAAATTGTTGATGTTTTCGTATTTCTTTATTGGGTGATTGTCCCCACCAAAATTCTGCCATTGCGATGGGTTTTAAATCGTGTAAAAAAGCATATTGCAATAATTTTGGAGCAGCACATTCTCCAGCACCTGCTGGAATGTTTTGCTCAGAAGTTTCTGCAAACAATTCGATTAAATTTTTGACTTCCTTTTTTGAATTTAAAAACTGATATTGCTCAAACAAATACTGTTGTAAAGCTGCCGATTTTGATTTACGTTGCTCTTTTAATATTATTATTTGATTAGTGAAAACGAAAAGCTTTACACTAAAAGCATTTAAGATATGTTCCCAATACCGATTTACATTATTAAAAAAATATTTGGCCTCTAAACTTTCTTTACCCAATGTTTCTTCAAAAGAAGCATACTCTTCTAAAGACAATTCAGATTTTGCTTTTTCTCTTCGGAATTTTCGATCTTTTTTAGCAACTTTTAAAGCTCCCTTTTTTTCTTGAATGTCTTTGGCTGCTTTTTCCTTTTCTGAATTGTATTGTGTTTGTAAAGTTTGATATTCATTATCATTTTCTAATCTTTCAATTTTTAGATTAATCTTGTTTAACACCTTTTCCTCTTCTAAGAAATAAGAATCTTTAGCAAGCATATCATATACAGGAGGGACAAACTTTTTATGTATGTTTTTCTCTGCCAGCTTCCCAGAAACAGCAGCAATATATCCGATTTCGTTTTGCTGATTTTGTACTATCAAGACTCCAAACATTTTGCCAATCACTAATCCTTTTTTGGAATCGTCCAAACCAAAGTTATGTTTAAAATCGGATTGTGTTTGCAAATAGTCTTGTACTTCTCTTGCAGCCAATTCACTTAAAGGATGTGGCTCATAATAAAACGGAAAAGTAAACTTATTGGGAAGTTTAATCTTGTTTATTGGAGTTGAGAAATATTGAAAATAAGTTTGCACAAGGGTTAAGTAAAATTTGACTCTATGTTGATTTAGGTGGGTAAATATAAATCCAAATTTTGGTTATTAGTGAATTTCTCTTAAAAGAAAGCCTTATGTCTGTGTTTACAGATCTATTAGGTTTTAAAAACCTAGTAGCCCCAAATTAATTAGGCAGTCCAAATCAAAACCTACTGAGGAAGAAATCTAAAAATAAGCCACCCACTAAGCCAAGTTAATTAGGCGAAAACGAGTTACTTATCATTACGTTTTGAGACCAAGTAGAAAGAGTTGTTAAAATAAAAAGGAATAATACAGTGATAATTTTAAAAGTTTTCATAGCTTTAAATCTTTATTTTTTATAAAATTACGCAACAATATTCTAATACAAATGAAACGAAACCACTTTTTAAAAACCATTGGAATGACTGGATTATTTGTTTCAATATTTCCACTGAAATCATTTTCTATACTTCAACAAAAATTTACCCGAAATCAATTAATAGGAAAAGAAAATTCAGCTATTATTGGTGATTCTTACACTTCAAAAATGCATAAAGACGCGAAGGTTGCTTTTCAAAAAATGAAAACGGAAGCTACAAAACAAGGATATAAAATTGAAGTAGTCTCCGCTTATCGAAGCTTTCAAAGACAGAAAGAAATTTTTGAACGTAAATATAAAAAATACACTTTACAAGGTTTATCCCCTTCAGAAGCAATCAACAAAATTATAGAATACTCCACTATTCCGGGGACTTCTAGGCATCATTGGGGAACCGAAATCGACATTATTGACGGTAATGCTCCAAGGCCCGCAAGTGTTTTAAATGAAGAGCATTTTCACGGCGATGGTCCTTACTGTAAATTAAAAGAATGGCTTGATTTACATTCGGAAAGTTTTGGTTTTTACGAAGTGTACACCAACAATCCAACACGAAAAGGTTTTAAATACGAGCCTTGGCATTTCAGTTATGCACCCGTTTCAAAACCAATGCTTCAGGAATATAAAAAATTAAATTTAAAAGCTATTCTTAAAGAAGAAAACATACTCGGAAATGAATATTTTTCAGAAGAATTTATTCAAAAATACCGCAATCAAAACATTTTAGATATTAATCCAGAATTACTTTAGTGTTTCTATCTTTGCATTTTAACAGTAGCTATGAATAAGAAAGTCCTTTTATTGATCCTCGATGGTTGGGGAATTACCCAAGACCCAAAAGTTTCTGCAATTGCTCAAGCAAACACGCCTTTTATAGATTCGCTTTATAAAAAATATCCTAATGCTCAAATTCGTACCGACGGATTGAATGTTGGTTTACCTGAAGGTCAAATGGGAAATAGTGAAGTTGGACATATGAACCTCGGCGCAGGACGTATCGTCTATCAAGATTTAGTAAAAGTAAATCTCGCCGTTAAAAACAATACCTTAAAAGACGAACCCGTTTTAAAACAAGCCTTTGAATACGCTAAAACGTATGATAAAAATATTCATTTTATAGGTTTGGTTTCTAATGGTGGCGTTCATTCTCACATCAATCATTTAAAAGGATTGGCAAGTGCTGCACATCATGAAGGATTGGAAAAAGTGTTTATTCATGCTTTTACCGATGGTCGTGATGTAGATCCTCATTCGGGAGCAGGATTTATTTCAGAATTACAAGAACATTTAGATAAAACCACCGGAAAAATTGCTTCGGTAATCGGAAGGTATTTTGCAATGGATCGTGATAAACGTTGGGAGAGAGTGAAGAAATCGTATGATTTATTGCACTTCGGAAAAGGGAATAAAGCTACCAATGCTGTTGAAAGTATTCAGAAAAGTTATGAGGAAGGAATTACAGACGAGTTTCTAGAACCCATTGTAATTACCAAAAACAACCAACCAATTACTAAAATTGAAAAAGACGATGTCGTAATTTTTTTCAATTTCAGAACCGATCGTGGAAGACAATTAACGCAAGTATTAAATCAGGAAAATTTTGAAGAATTTGGAATGAACCGCATTCCGCTTTTTTATGTAACTCTTACTAATTACGATCATTCTTTTGAAGGGATTAAGGTAATTTACAACAAAGAAGATGTAAAAGAAACCCTTGGCGAAGTGTTAGAAAAGAATCACAAAAAACAAATTAGAATTGCAGAAACCGAAAAATACCCTCACGTAACTTTTTTCTTTTCGGGCGGAAGAGAAAAACCTTTTGATGGGGAATCTCGAATCTTATGTCCGTCGCCAAAAGTGGCAACTTACGATCTACAGCCAGAAATGAGTGCACATCAAGTTCGTGATAAAATCATTCCTGAAATCAATTCGAAATCAGCCGATTTTATTTGTCTCAACTTTGCAAATACCGATATGGTTGGTCATACCGGAGTTATGGAAGCAGCTATAAAAGCTTGCGAAACTATTGATTCTTGTGCAAAATCTGTGATTAATGCCGCTTTAGAAAATGACTATACTACTATCCTACTCGCCGATCACGGAAATTGCGAAATGATGATAAATCCAGATGGTTCACCCAATACAGCACATACAACCAATCCTGTACCGATGATACTCATAGACAAGGGTCATCTAAAAATTAACAATGGAATTTTAGGTGATATCGCTCCTACTATTTTAGATTTAATGGGAATTGAAAAACCCGAAGTAATGACTCAAAAATCAATAATTATAAAATAATCATTATGAAAAAATTAGTATTATTATTTCTTGTTATAAGCCTTGTAGCTTGTAACAATACTTCAGATAAGAAAAGTAATTCTGAAAAATCTTCAAAAGAGAAGGAAGATAAAGTAAAAACCATTCCAACATTAGCAAAAAATCCTGAATTAAATATTGTTGTAGAAGATACCATCGATGATAATTTGATGCTTTTAGGAAAAATAAATCAACAAGGATTTAAAACAAAGGAGTTTTCTGAATGGTTTACTAAAAATTACAATGACCATACATTAGATTCAGAAACAATTAAAGCTATAAAACCAAAATTAAAAAACATAAACATTAAAGTCTTTATGGGTACTTGGTGTAGTGATAGCCAAAAAGAAACACCCGCACTTTACAAAGTTTTAGAAGCAGTAAAATTCAATATGGAAAATCTTGAAATTATTGCTGTAAACCACGATAAAGAAACACCTAAACACTTGGAAAAAGGTATGGATATACAATATGTTCCTACTATTATTTTTTACAAAGAAGGAAAAGAAATTGGACGTTATGTAGAATCTGCTCAAGAAACGCTAGAAAAAGATATGTTAGCTATTTTAAACGAAACAGGATACAAACACATTTACGAAGAGTAAAATATTTGTAATTTCGCAAACTATTAATTTGATTTATGATTTCTCAAACCCTAACCATAGCGGTAGATTTTGACGGTACTATTGTAGAAGATGCATATCCGAAAGTTGGAAAAGCTAAACTTTTTGCTTTTGAGACATTAAAAAAACTGCAAGAACGAGGACATCGACTTGTTCTTTGGACCTATAGAAGTGGTTCTACTCTCGATGATGCCGTTACCTTTTGTAAAGACAACGGAATTACATTTTATGCAGTAAATAAAAGTTTTCCAGAAGAAGAATTTGATCCAAAATACAGTCGGAAAATAAATGCAGATGTTTTTATTGATGACCGTAACATAGGTGGAATGTTAGGCTGGGGAGAAATATATCAGACCTTATTAAATGAAGTAGCACCCATCCCACCGAAGAAAAAAAATTGGTTTGGGTTTTAAATAAGCTAAATGCTCGAAGACAGAAGATTAGTGATATAAAAAATCTATACATCTTTGCACCTTTGCGAGAAATAACCAGAATTAAATTAGCAAAAAGATATTAATGATTATAGTTAAATCAAAAGAAGAAATTGAACTAATGCGAGAGGCTGCCTTAGTGGTTTCAAAAACATTAGGAATGCTAGCCAGCGAAGTTAAACCAGGAGTTACTACGCTTTATTTAGATAAACTTGCCGAAGATTTTATTAGAGAACAAGGTGCTATTCCAGGTTTTTTAGGCTTGTATGACTTTCCAAATACACTTTGTATGAGTCCGAATGCACAAGTGGTACACGGTATACCAAATGACACACCATTGCAAGAAGGCGATATTATCTCAATTGATTGTGGCGCTATTAAAAATGAATATTACGGAGACCACGCTTATACTTTTGCTGTTGGTGAAGTATCTTCTGAAGTTGAAAAGCTATTAAAAATTACCAAGGAATCATTGTATGCAGGTATTCGTGAGTTAAAAATTGGTAAGCGTACTGGAGATGTGGGTTATGCTATTCAGCAATATTGCGAAGCTCACGGTTATGGGGTAGTAAGAGAATTGGTAGGACACGGTTTAGGTAAAACAATGCACGAAGACCCAGAAATGCCCAACTACGGAAGGCGTGGAAAAGGAAAAAAATTAATTGAAGGAATGACCGTTGCCATCGAACCTATGATTAATATGGGAACCAAACGTATTGAACAATTAAAAGACGGCTGGACTATTTTAACTCGTGATCGTAAACCTAGTGCACATTTTGAACATGATGTAGCTATTATAAACGGAAAACCTCAGCTGCTTTCAACTTTTGATTATGTATATGAGGCTTTGGGGATTGAGAGTGATGAGGAAGACGAATTTAGAGCTTAACTAGTTGTTACGCTGAGGTACACAGAAAATCGCTGAGTTTCGCTGAGAAAATTTAGAGAAATATGGATAATAGATTAACTGAAAAAATTATTGGTGTTGCAATAGAGGTGCATCGAAATTTGGGGCCTGGTTTATTAGAATCTGCCTATCAAGAATGCCTCCTGTTTGAATTAAAACAACTAGGTTATAAAGTTGAAAAAGAAAAAGCCTTACCAATCATTTATAAAAATATTAAATTAGATCACGGCTACAGAATTGATTTGTTGGTTGAAAAGGCTGTTATTATTGAACTTAAAACGGTAGAATCTTTAACCGATGTTCATACAGCCCAAATATTAACTTATCTAAAATTAGGAAATTATCCATTAGGTTTATTAATTAACTTTCATACTAAGCTATTAAAAAATGGTTTAAAAAGATTTATAAATTCAACTAATAACTCTCTGCGAGCCTCTGCGTAATAACTGAACAATGCAAAGAATTTTTAAATTTTTTCTAAATTACTTACCAAGACCTTTTCTTATAAGGTTAAGTTATATTTTAAATCCATTTATAGCTTTTTTCTTAAAAGGAACTAATTACACCGATCCTATAGATGGAAAATCATATAGGAAATTTCTGCCCTACGGTTACGAAAAAATACGAGAAAACGTACTAGCCCCTGGAACATTATCTCTTGAACGACATCGGCTTTTTTGGTTATATCTTGAAAATGAAACTGATTTCTTTACAAGTAAAAAGAAACCAAAACTCCTTCATTTTGCTCCTGAGCAAGCATTTTACAAGAGGTTTCGTAAAATGAAAAACCTTGACTATATGACAACCGATTTAAACTCGCCTCTAGCAGATGTAAAAGCTGACATTTGTAATCTTCCATTTAGGGATAATGAATTTGATTATATTTTTTGCAATCATGTATTAGAACATATCCCAGATGATACTAAAGCAATGCAAGAATTATTTAGGGTTTTAGCTCCGGGAGGAATAGGGATATTTCAAATACCACAAGAGCTTTCAAGAAAAAAAACTTTTGAAGACGAGAGTATTACCGACCCAAAAGAACGTGCTAAAATATTTGGACAATACGATCACGTACGGATTTATGGTCGCGATTATTTTGATAAACTTCGGTCTATTGGTTTTGAAGTTTCGGAAGTAAACTATACCCAAACGCTTTCTGAAAGCGACATTGATAAGTATCGATTAGCGAAAGGGGAAATTATTCCTGTTTGCAGAAAGTAAACAGTTTGTTTTACACATCACACTAACTATATTTTCATAAAACTCACACTTTAACTTGTGTCTAAATTTATAAATATCGACTAGATATTTATAAATACTAATAAATTAAGTTTTTTTTATAACCCTTTGGTGATTATTTTTATAAAGCAGAATTTATAAAATCACCAAAATGAAACTAACTTTTCTTATCCTTTTTTTTAGCTTGTTATGTAGTGCTCAAACTCCTAATGATTGTGAATTTTCGCTTTTAGTTTGTGGTGACACTAGTATTGGATTAGAACCTAATGGAGTAGGTTTTGATGAGTTTTCGCTTCCAGGGAACATTGCACCAAGTTGTTATACATTCAATGAAAATACAATTTGGCTTAAAATTATATTTGTTAGTGATGGAATTTTCATTTTCGATATTATACCAGAAGAAAGCACAGCAGATTATGATTTTGCAATTTATGGTCCTAATGTAAATTGTACATCGTTAGGAAATGCTATTCGTTGCTCTAGTACAAACCCAGAAGAAGCAGGAGTTTCTGCAAATACTGGTTTAAACTTAACAGAAACAGATACAGAAGAAGGACCAGGTGAAGATGGGAATGGTTACTTAATGTTTATTGATATATTAGCAGGTGAAGAATATTATATTTTATTAGATAGACCTCATGGATCTGGAAATTTTAATTTCGAGTACACTGGTACTGCATCATTACCAAGTGCTCCTGTAGCTAATAGTGTTAACGATTTAATAGATTGTGATTCTGATCCAATTACTGATGGCTTTGCAGAGTTTAACCTAGATGCACTTATTCCTGCTATAGTTCAAAATCAAAATAATTTAACAGTAACATTTCATAAAACACTAAACAATGCAAATATTGGAATTTCCCCTCTTGAAAGCCCTTATACAAACATTTTAAGTCCGCAAACAATTTTTTATCGTGTAGAGAATATTGCTGGATGTACAGATTTTAATTCATTAACAATAGAAGTAGAAATTCCTTTTGAAGCAACATTACCTCAAGATTTATTATTATGTACAGACAATATTATTCCAATTACTCTTGAAACCAACTCTGGTTTTTCCTACTACGAGTGGAGTACAGGCGAAGAAGGAACAAATTTAAATATGATAAATGTTATAAGTCCTGGACCTTACTTTGTAATTATATCTGACGTTAATGGTTGTAAAATAAAAGTTTCAACAACAATTGAAGAATCTAGCAAAGCAACTATAACCGATATTCTAATTGTTGATTTTAATGGTGCCAGAAATAATGTTACAATAATTACAG
Organism: uncultured Flavobacterium sp.; assembly: GCA_964540425.1. Classification (GTDB taxonomy): domain Bacteria; phylum Bacteroidota; class Bacteroidia; order Flavobacteriales; family Flavobacteriaceae; genus Marifrigoribacter. Next base: position 8,567 of record CAZIMW010000012.1, on the reverse strand, counting down.
AAGGTTTAGGTAACTATGAATTTTCTCTAGATAACACATATTTTTATCAGGACAGTAATTTTTTTACTGGTTTATTAAATGGATACCATACAATTTATGTGAGAGACAAAAAGGGTTGTGCTACTGTATCTAAAGAATTTTTAATATTAGATTATCCAAAGTTTTTTACACCTAACCAAGATGGATATCATGATACTTGGAAAATAATTGGTATTTCAGAGTTTCCATTTACCAAATTTTATATTTTTGATAGATATGGAAAATTATTAACGCAAATAAAACCAAATAGTGGTGGCTGGGATGGAAATTATAATGGAAATCCGCTACCATCAAGCGATTATTGGTTCACAATTATTATGAAAGACGGAAGAACTATAAGAGGACATTTTACCTTAAAGAGATAAATTCAAAGGAACTATCCCATTGCTTATTAATAGTTAAATAATTTTTGAAACAAGTATATTAAGACTGAAAAAAGAGGCTATTGAAATCCTCGAAGTTTATAAATGTTTTTTAAATCCTTCTGTGATAAAAACTTGTTCTTTATTATTCTTATCGTTATAAGTTAAATAAGCTTCAATTCCGTTTAAATTTTTTAATACCTCTTTAGATTTTTCCAATCCCAAAGCCATAAATGAAGTTGCATAAGCATCTGCTACTGCACAAGTGGAAGCGATAACTGTTGCACTTGTTACATCGCTTTTTTCTGCTGAACCTGTTATAGGGTTTAAAGTATGAACGTATTTTTTTCCTGTTAAAGAATCTATCCTAAATTTTCTGTAATTCCCTGAAGCTGCCATTGCTTCATTGTATAACGAAACTGCTGAAGAATACGAACGGTCTTCTAATTTTGAATCTACATTTTCTATACCAACTACCCATTTTTTATTTTTGCCGAGATTTTTCCCTTTGGTTAAAATTTCACCTCCAAGTTCGATTAGGTAATTATTAATTCCTTTTGATTCTAGGAAGTTTCCTATTTGGTCAATTCCGTAGCCTTTTGCAACTGCATTAAAGTCGAAATAAATAGCTGGATGTTGTTTTACAATTTTATTTTCAGAAGTAAGTTTCACTTTATCAAACCCTACATATTGCAGAAGAGAATCTAAAGTTAGACTATCTATTTCTTTTAATGGTTTGGTATCTCCAAATCCATAAGCATTACGTAACACTCCGATAGTAGGATCAAAATAACCGTGGGTCGTTTTATGGATTTCTGCGGAAATATTGAAATTATCGGCAAATATTTGATCGACAATCACGGAGGTATCTCCTTTATTAATTTTTGAAATATCGCTATTTGGAAGGTAAATACTCACCGATTTATTTACTTGATAAATCACAGAATCAATCCCTTTTTCTAATTGAATATTTTGTAAAGAATATGTTTGAATTGTATAAGTCGTCCCGAATGCTTCTCCTTGAATGATATGCTTTTGAGGGGTTTTATTTCCGCAGGAAATTAATAATGTAATTAATGAAAGGTATAATATATTTTTCATAAAAATAAATTCCAAAGTTTTAATAACAAATTTCAAAAGGGTTTTAATTTGTGTTCAAAATTATTGATTTATTATTTGATAATTGTTGGATTTTTGTATTTTTTGGTTGTTACGCTGATATTTTCGGAGGCTCACGGAGATGTACTGAGAAAGGGGGAGGCACTAATAGCACTCCCTACGATTCGGCATTCACGAATGTTTGCTGGAACTACATCTCTCTTAATTTTAATTGTTCTTTTAACTTTTTTTTTAAATTAGTGTAATTTACATCTATTAAATTAGCACTTCGACTACGCTCAGTGTGACATTGCCTTTGGAATATTAAATTTTCACCTCAACCAGGCCTGTATAAACAAACGAGTATTCTTCACCGTTGATAATTGGTTGATTAATATCATTACCGTGACCCAACCAAACTCCAATATAATAAACTTTTGCTTTGTGTTTAATAGCGTGTTCTATAATAGGTTTCAAGTTAATATTTTCAGGTTCGGTTGTGGCCAGCTCGCTGTTTACAGCACGTACAATTACAAAAGAAGTTTCTTTATTTTTTAATGTTACAAATTGTGGACTCTTTTTTAAACCTGAATTAATCGCTAAAAATTCATAGCCTTCCTTTTGCAATTCTTCCCCTACAATGTTCATCGCTAGGTTATGAAATTCTTGTTTACTAAGGGCTTTTTTCATTTAAAACGTATAAATTTTACTTCATTAAAATAATAGGCTGGAATTTCCAAGTACTCACTTATTTCAACTTTAAACCAAGGACTTATATTTAAATCACTCGGGTTTTTAAGAATATGAACACTTTGAGCTGGTGTGTTTCCTTGTGCAAAAATAAACAAATTTTCTCCTTTTGAATTGATCGACTTATCAACCACCATTATTACGTGGCCTGGACTTCCAGGATAAATAAGCATATCTCCTACTTGAACATTATCTATGGAATTAATTTTTGGTAATTCTGAATATAAAGATTGTGTTCCCGAATACATAAAAATTAGATTCAGGTATTTATAAAAATTTTCTTTTGAAGTATTTGCAGCAGCTGTTTTATGAAATGTAACTTTACTTCCTTTAATTTTTGGTCGGTAGCCTTCTGCATATTTTTTCCAAGAACAATAATGACCCGAAGTAAAATTAAAGCCTATTTTGTTTTTTTGATTAGTTTCCCAAAGATATTCTGCTCGCATTCTAATCAAGGCATCTGCGCATTGTTGCAACCCGTTAGATGGCACGGATAGCTCTAATACTCCTACGTGGCCTTCTTGGTATATATAAGGGTTTCCATCGTAATTAATTACTTGAGTTCCAAAAGGTTTTAACGGATAATTCTGAATGTAATTTGAAAAACTATAAGAATTATAAGTTGATCTTTTATAATTACTAGAAAGTAAAATCCGTTGTTTTACAGTAGTTCCATTTTCATTAATAAAAGAAGTATTTGTAATATAAGTGAATGCAGTATTTTTAATTGTTTTTCCATTTTTTGAGAAATAGAAGAAACCAATTGCAATAATAATTACAGGAATAAAAAGAAGTTTTTTCATAATTACTAAACTACATTTATATGAGTTTAGTACACAAGCTTTTTAAAGAGTCGTCTTTGATAGCATTTTTTTTTTTGCGAAGGAATCTTTTGTAGCTTTACTTTATATTCATAAAATTACCTCGTTGTATCCTCATCGTGAAGACAGTTCAAAATAAAACCCTGTAATTTTTCAACAACTATCAACATATTAAAAACATGAAAAAGAAGTATCTTTGCATCTTTCAAAACTCAATCTATGTCTACTCATTCTTTACAAGCCATTTCGCCTATCGATGGTCGTTATGCTTCAAAAACAAGTTCGTTAATTCCTTTTTTTTCTGAAGAAGCCTTAATCAAATATCGTGTTCAAGTAGAAATTGAATATTTTATTGCTTTGGTAGAATTAGAATTACCTCAGCTTAGTGGTTTTGACACTTTAATTTTTCCTGAATTACGTACTATTTACACGAATTTTTCAACGATTGATGCTGTAAAAATTAAAGATATTGAAAAAGTAACCAACCACGATGTAAAAGCAGTTGAATATTTTATCAAAGAAAAATTTGACGACTTAAACCTTCATGAATACAAAGAGTTTATTCACTTTGGATTGACATCACAGGATATTAACAATACGGCTGTTCCATTATCATTAAAAGATGCGATGAACGAGGTATATGTTCCGCAATTATTAGAATTAAAAACCAAATTACAATCCTTAGCAACCGATTGGGCAGAAATACCGATGTTGGCAAGAACCCACGGTCAACCAGCTTCTCCTACTCGTTTAGGGAAAGAAATTGAAGTATTTGTAGTTCGTATTGAAGAACAATTCGATCTACTAAACAATATAAAAAGTGCTGCTAAATTTGGTGGGGCAACAGGAAATTTTAATGCTCACAAAATTGCATATCCAAATGTGGATTGGAAAGAATTTGCTCAAAAATTTGTTCACGACAAGTTAGGATTGCATCACTCCTTCCCTACCACCCAGATTGAGCATTACGATCATATGGCTGCTTTGTTTGATAATTTAAAGAGAATCAATAATATCATCATCGATTTAGATCGTGATATTTGGACCTATGTTTCGATGGAATATTTCAAACAAAAAATTAAAAAAGGCGAAGTAGGATCGAGTGCAATGCCACATAAAGTAAATCCGATAGATTTTGAAAACAGTGAGGGAAATTTAGGAATTGCCAATGCTATTTTCGAACATCTTGCTGCTAAACTTCCTATTAGCAGATTACAACGTGACTTGACAGATAGTACCGTTTTACGAAATATTGGAGTGCCTATTGGGCATACGATTATTGCTTTTCAATCTACTTTAAAAGGGCTGAATAAATTATTGTTGAATGAACCTAAGTTCGCTGAAGATCTAGAAAACAACTGGGCTGTGGTTGCGGAAGCGATTCAGACGATTTTACGACGTGAAGCTTATCCAAATGCTTATGAAGCTTTAAAAGGATTAACTCGAACTAACGAAAAAATAAACGCGCAATCTATTGCTACTTTTATTGAAACCTTAGAAGTTTCAGAAAGTGTAAAGGCTGAAATGCGTGTGATTACTCCTTCTAATTATACAGGGATATAGTTTGCTAAAAAACGGAAGTCGGAAGGCAGAGGTTCTTAAAAAATAAAAAGACCTGCTAGGTTTCAAAAACCTAGCAGGTCTGGTAATTTTAAAAATTTTTCTTTTTACATATCAAAAATATCCCCAATAGATTTTAAGGAAGATATATCCATATCTCCTTTTTCGATAGAGTTCATTAATTTAATCAATTGTGCAGGATTCATATGATCTCCTAAAAGTCTGAAAAGTGCAAATCCTTTTTCGTCATCGCTTGCAAATACAATGATTTCATCAATAGAACCTTCTTCACCTAAATACTTCAGCACAGCTCCTTTATTATTAGAGCCAAACTTCATCAAAGTTTTATACTGTTCTTGATTTATGATTTCTTTCAGTTCTTTCTTTTTCACTTCATAATTTGCTGCATTTTCACCTTTTATTGGAAAAGCAACTACATTAATTTTCTTTACAGTAGCTAATATATCTTTTTCTTCTTGCGAAAAATCAGCATCATTTGCTTGCAATAAACTCGCTGCAATATCCACTTTCAAAAAAGCATCATCATCTTGTCTGTCAACCAAATACCGTTGCAGTGATTGTTCGTTGCTACAGCTAAATAATGTTAGTGCTGCCAATCCTATTCCTATTACATATTTAATAAGTACCATATCTTAGTGATTTTCTACGTTCTTTAATTCTTCACTTCCTGGCATATTTAAATCGCTAGTAAGTTTTGAGATTTGCTTTAAATCTATGTTTCCGGTAATACTCATAATTATGGTTCTTTCTTCTCCATCAATATTTCCGGTAAGGTGCATTAATAGTTCACTTACATAATTATCATTCTTTCCTTCTTTTGAATAAAATTTAATGTTTTTACCATCGTCTTTTACACGCATTAATTCTGAAAGACCTTCCGATTCTGCTAAATATTCAGCTACTGCAGCGTCCATTCTCTTGGCTACTTCTACATTTTCTGTAGTGTAAATTTTGATATTGTCAAGGTTGTTTATTAGGGATAAATATTCCTTAGTTTCTGGATCGTTTGAGTTTAAATCTATTGTACTTAATAGTTTAAACATATTTTTAGTAACGACTACCGAAGTTACATCGTTTTCATCTTCGAAAGCATCGAAGGCATTTTGAGCATTCACCAACATTGGTGCTACTACTAGGGCTATTAAAATTGCTAACTTTTTCATACTGTTTGTTGTTTTTTTGACCTACCAGAGTTTATTTTGAAAATTGGCAGGCGGGTTAATTAATTATTTTAAAATTTTGTTTTTGGCTATGGTAAATTCATCTAGGATCGTCAACTCTCCAGTGCCTTTATTAAAGCTGTTTGAAAGCAATAAAAAGGTTTTTTTTGTTTTATTAAACTCTGCAAACGCTTGTTGTTCTTCGGAAGTTAACTGATTACTATTTCCTGAAAATTGCAATCCAACAACTCCTAAAACAATTACTACAGAAGCAGCTACAGAAAACCACCACCTTCTGTTAGAAGTATTGGTAACTTCAGGAAGAATTACTTCTTTTACTGAAACTTCAGCTTGTGCATTTTTTAATCCTATAAATAAATTTTTATAAGCTTCTAAATGTGGTGCTACTTTGATTCCTGAAAAATATTCACGAAGTATTTTCTCTTCAGCTAAGGTAGTTTCACCTTCAAAATACCTGTCTAATATCGATTCTATTTTAGCTAACTCCATAATTATATTGTTTTATTAATTGTTCTCTTACTACTTTTCGAGCTCTAGATAATGCTACTCTTATAGCAGTTTCGTTGATTTCCAACATTTGAGATATTTCAGCAAATTCAAATTGTTCAATATCACGTAATTGCATGATTATTTTTTGTTTTTCGGGAAGGGTTTTCATAATTTCCGTAACCAATTCTACTCCTTCACTTGCTTCCAAATCACGTTCAATGTTTTCTGAATTCTTATAATTATTATGAACGATTTTTAAATTAGATGCTTGTCTAGATTTTAATCTGTCTAAACAATAATTTTTAGTCATTGTGATGGCAAAAGCTTCCGGGCTTTTATAATTCTGGATTTTATCGCGACCTTTCCATAATTTCAAAAACACTTCTTGTACAGCATCTTCAGCTTCATCTTTCGAAACCAATAACCGTTTTGCAAGCCTGTATAGTCTGTCCTTGCAAGGAAGTATAGTTTCTAAAAATTCTTTCTGATTCACCTTAACGATTTTTATATGCTGTTGCAATTAGATGACGAGTCACCAATAATTTTGTTACATTTTATTTTCATATGTCTTTAATATTTGTTAAATTAGACATATGCTGTTCACAATTAATCGTCTTTTTGTGTGATAAAAATTTTAACATGTTCGTTTCAGTTTGCAATAATGTCCCTATTTTAGTGGTTTAATTCAATATCGAATATACCCCCTTCCTATGAAAAAGAAAATTTTCCTACTCCTTATTATTATTTCATCTGTATTTGTTTCCTGTTTTGAAGACTTAGATGACAACATTCAAATCGCTTCAACACAAGATATTCAAAATTTTATTTATCGAGGTTGAATTATTTCTACCTTTACAAAGCAGATAACACCGAGTTAAATGCAAATTTACAAGGGCAAGAATTAACTGATTTTATTGATTCTTACGATTCTCCCGAAGCATTATTTGAGTATTTAAAATCTTCACAAGACCGTTTTAGTTTGTTAGTGGACGATTATATTGAATTGGAAAATGCTTTAAGCGGAATTACATTAAACCACGGAATGGAATTCGGTTTGATATTTTACCCAGACGGAAGCGATAATGTTTTTGGCTATGCAAGATATGTTTT
>CAZIMW010000012.1:0-1077 GCA_964540425.1 uncultured Flavobacterium sp. | reverse complement strand
ACCATCGATGGTCAACAAATAAATGAATCTAACTTTAGAGATTTGCTAAGTCCAGATTTTTACACCATCGGATTGGCAACAATTGAAGAAGATAACATCACACCAACAGGAGAAACTATAGAATTAGTAAAACAACAATATACCGAAAACCCTGTGTTTATTGCTGAAACCTTAACCATTGAAGGTCAAAAAATCGGATACATTATGTACAATGCTTTTACCAGAGATTTTGACCCACAGTTAAATGCGGCATTTGGGCAGTTTAAAGCAGATGGTGTTTCTGAACTTATTTTAGACCTACGTTATAACGGTGGTGGTTCTGTAGAAACTGCCATAGATTTATCGAGTATGATTACAGGACAATTTAACGGACAACTTTTTGTTAGTGAACAATGGAATGCAGATCGTCAAGCTGAATATGCAAGTGATAAGTTATTTAACAATCAAATTTCTACAGGTGAAGGAATTAACAGTCTTAATTTAAGTAGAGTTTATATTCTTACTTCAGGACGTTCTGCATCTGCAAGTGAGTTGGTGATTAATGGTTTAAATCCCTATATAGATGTAAGGCAAGTTGGTGGAACAACTACCGGAAAATTTCAAGCTTCCTTTTTATTATACGATGCTCCGGCTCCTAATTTTAGTAGAAGTCAGGCAAATCCAGGACATACTTACGCAATGCTACCTTTGGTATTTAAAACTGCAAATTCTGTTGGATTTACCGATTTTGTAGATGGCTTAGATCCTGATATTGAATATTTAGAAGATTATTCCAACTTAGGGATTTTAGGCGGTATAAACGAACCATTATTAGCTACAGCTTTGAATGATATTTTTGGTTTGCCACAACCTTTTACAAGTAATCAGTTTGAAGAGGCTTCGGAAAGTAAAGCAATGTTACCTGCTTATCAATTAATGATTGCTGAGGAGTAGTTGATTAAAATAATTAGTGCTAGAATTACTTAAAATAACTTTATCTGGAAGTTGCCAACAATAAAAAAACTGAACGTTATGAAAAAAAGAAGGTTCTACCCTTATTTGTGTGGATAAAGGAATAATCCTCCGTGAAAAAAAAGT
>CAZIMW010000011.1:0-29776 GCA_964540425.1 uncultured Flavobacterium sp. | reverse complement strand
AGCAATTACCGAAGAAAACTCCACCACAAAAAGCAACTGGAAATCTCAAGACAACAAAACTAAACTTAGTTATAAAGAACAAAAAGAACACGCAAAACTAGAAAGAGAAGTCGCAAATATCGAAAGAGAAAAAGAAATATTAGAATCTAAATTTGCAACCGAAAATTGGAATCCTGAAGAAATTGACAAACAATCAAAAACACTACAAGACCTTATCCAAACTTTAGAAACCAAAACAGAACGTTGGTTTGACCTTTCGGCAAAACTTGAAGTATGATATTTTACATATTGTAATTGCCTTGTACTTTATAGAAACCAACCATCATTATGTCAATTAAAACTGCATTAGTAACAGGAGGAGCTTCAGGATTAGGCTACGAATTTGCTGTATTATTAGCTCAAGATTCTCACAATTTAATTTTAATTGATATTGATTCTGATAAGCTAACTGAAGCCAAAAACGAATTAGAAACCAAATACTCCATTCAAGTTACCACATTAACTAAAGATTTAAGTATTCAGAATATATCAGAAAAAATATTTGAAGAAATTGGCAACTCTCCTATTGATGTGTTAATTAACAATGCAGGCTTTGGGTTGTTTGGCACATTTGCCGAAACCGATTGGGATAGAGAAGCAGCAATGCTCAACCTACACATTATGACCACTACCCATTTAACCAAATTGGTTTTAAAAGGAATGATTGAAAGAAAATCGGGGAAAATATTAAATATGTCCTCTTTAGCTGGATTTCAGCCAGGACCTTTAATGTCTATTTATTACGCTTCAAAAGCATATATTATTTCTTTTTCTGAAGCGATTGCCAATGAGCTTAAAGGCACTGGAGTAACAGTTACCGTTTTATGTCCTGGACAAACAAAAACTTCTTTTCAAGAGGTAGTTTCTGAGAAAACTTCAGAAAACAAAATCAGTTTTAATATGGGTTGTCCTAAAGAAGTTGCAGCTTATGGCTACCAACAAATGAATAAAGGAAAAGTAGTAGTGGTTCCAGGAGCAATCAACAAAATAATATCACAATTACCCAGGGTATTTCCTAGAAATATGGCTGCAAATATTGTTCGGAAAATTCAAGAAAAAAATCGAGAAGATTAATTACAACTCTTCTTCAATAGTAGCTGTATATTCTTTAAAATTTACCAAATCATTATGTCCTCCTTCAGGAATTGAAATTAATTTTTTTGAAGAATTTTCAATACTTTCAAAAAGCTTTTCCCCCTGTTGATAGTTAATTACTTTATCATTAATTCCGTGGTAAATTGTAATCGGACAAGAAACTTTATTAATATATTGGTAGGTTGGAAATTTATAATGTAATAATGCCTTAACGGGCAAAAATGGAAAACGAGATTTCGCTACTTCTTCTATACTATAAAAAGGCGATTCTAATATCAATTTTTTAGGTTGGTTCTTGGAAGAAACGTAAGTTGCAAAGGTAGTTCCAAGGCTTCTTCCATAAACGGTGATCTCAGATTCTTTATAAAATTGTTTGGCGTAATCGTACCATAATTGCGTATCGTCGTAAAGATTTTGTTGCGATTTTTTTCCAGTACTTTTTCCGTAACCTCGATAATCCATTATAATAACCGAATATCCTTTTTCAACAAAAAACTCAGAAAGCTGTCCCCAACGTTGTAAATTTCCAGCGTTTCCGTGAAAATACAACACTACACCTTTGGGGTTTTCAAGTTTAAAATGAAGTCCGTTTAATAGAGCACCATCACTACTTTCCAAAGTAATTTCTTTAAAAGAATTGTCCATTTCATAGACGTGTTCTTGAGTAAGAGCCGTGGGTAAAAAAATAAGATTTTCTTGAAAAAAATATATCACTCCGCAAAGTAAACCATAAATATTAAGGACTACAAAAAGGATGACAAATAACTTCTTTTTATTACGCATTTTTTCTTTTTGAATTATGAATTACTTTAAAACTACTATTCTCTAAATTTTTTTCAATTGGTTTTGAGTTCAGTATTTCATCAAGCATTTTATGATAGCTTTCAAAGTTATTCAAATTTTTATGTCCACCATCAATTACCGTATATAAACGAGTTCGTTTTGGGTTAATCTTTGAAAGTTTTATGCTGGTTTTAAAAGGTATTAAGGTATCGTTGGTTCCGTGAATTATATGAATAGGGCATTGCACATATTTAATCCATTTGTAAGTTGGTAGTGGATATTTCATTATAATAGAAAAAGGCATAAATGGTGCATATCTTGCTGTTACTTTGGTAAGACTATAATAAGGTGCTTCTAAAATAAGTTTACACGGATTATTTACCGAAGCTAACTTAGTTGCAAAACCCGAACCTAGACTTCTTCCGTAGAGAATAATGTGTTTTTCATCTACTTTTTCTTTTATTTTATTATAGACAAACTGAAGGTCGTTTTTTATTTTTTTCTGACTTCGTTTCCCAGTACTTTTTCCGAAACCACGATAATCAACCATAATAACATCATAACCATTTCGAGTAAAATCTACAGCAAATTTCCCCCAACCTTTAATGCTTTTACTATTTCCTTTTAAATATAAAACAACTCCTTTAGGTTTATCGGTTTTAAAATGAAGCCCGTTAATCGTTGCACCATCTCTGGTGATAAGATTATATTCTTCCGTTTCTTGATGTTCGTAAAAAAACTGAAAATCTTTGGGTAATTTTTCAGGCTTAAAAAGTAATTGTTCTTGTAAAAAATACAACAAAACACTTATTCCCGAATAAACGGCAAGTATGATTAATAAAATGTATAACCAATTTTGCATTGGACTAAAGTACGAAAAAAAACATGAGGTTACTTATTCTTTTCCTCAATCCATTTACTCATATATTTTGTGGACTGAAGTGTTTGGTGTTGAAGAATTTGCCCAATAAAATTATTGTTCCTGTGAATAGAAATATTTTGTTGAAGCGAACTTATTCTAGTTGTAAACTTTTCGGAAAACAATTCTCTTTGGAAACGTTTATGGAGTATTTCTATTCCATTATGCTGAGCTTCTAACCATTTACTTTTGTCAGCATATAATTCAACGGAAGTATTTACAAGAGTCTCGACATCATCTGAAACCATTCCTGAAAAAGGTAAATATCCATTCATTCCTTCTGCTCCTATTATTGTAGTTATTGAAGGGGTTCCATAAATCATTGCGTCTAATAATTTTCCTTTTAAACCAGCACCAAACCGTAATGGAGCTAAACAAACTCTTGCATTACTCATTACTTCTGAAACATTTTCTGTCCAACCTTTTATTAAAAATCCATCTTTTTTAGAATGCAGTTCTAAAATCTGCTGTGGAGCATAAGCACCATAAATATGAAGTGCTGCTTTTGGTAATTGTTTTCTAATATTAGGCCAAATTTCTTTTTTAAGATATAAAACCGAATCTACATTTGGTTGATGCAACAAATTTCCTATGGTGATAAAATGATTCCGTTCTTCAAAAGATGTAAGATTATTTATACCTGAAATCTCATCAACTAAAAAAGGAAGATACTGTAAAATAGAAGTATCAATTTTAAAAGTTTCTTGAAGCAAATTCATTTCATATTCCGAAATAATCAATGATAAATCACAACGTAAAACACTGGCTATTTCTCGCTTGGCTGTTTCAGAATAAAGGTCAGCTTTTTCAACAGAAATTCCTTTTTTATATGCTTCCTGTCTTGCTTTTCTTAAAAAGTGTAAATCTTCAGTGTCTAATATTCGCAATGCCTTTGGGCAATTTTCTGTAACTCTCCAGCCAAATTGTTCCTCAGTAATAAAACGGTCAAATAATACCACCGATGGATTTAAACTAATAATAAATTCATCAAAACTTGCATTATTTAATTCTATTGGTTTCGTCAAAACACCAATACTAGAAAGGTCTGTCGATTTATCAGATTCTGAGGCGGTGCTTGTAAATGTAATTTCAAATCCCTGTTTTTGAAACAACAAAATTAACTGCATCATTCTACTTCCTGCAGCCGTAGTAGTTGGCTCAGGGAATGTGTGACCTATGATTAGGAGTTTTTTCATATACTTAAGTCGGTCATTTCTATACTTCCGTAAAAACGGAAACTAAATGTTCTTTAATTTTCGTCCACTGAGTAATTTCAATTCCAAAATAATTGAGATATTATCAAAGGATAATTACAAATTTTCTTTTAAAACTGATACAAATTTAATAGTTGACTCTTTTTCTTCTAAAGAAGTCCATGCAATATAAATTTTATCGTCTAAAACTTCCATTTGAGGAAATCCTGATGATCGTTCACTTCGTGTTTTTGTTATTGTTAATGGTTTTCCTTGTGTTCCGTCTGAAGATACTTTTACAATATTAATTACCGTATCCAAACCACTAGGCTCCATCCAACTTACTACTGCTGTTTTATTATCTAACATTACAACATCTACTCTTCCTATGGCGTTACCATTGTCAATTCTTACTGGTAACCCAAAGGTAGCTCCATTATCTTCTGAAAATGCAACTTGTACTTTTGCATTATCATTGGCAGCAGTAAACCAAGTCAAGGCAACGTTTGAGTCCAAAGCATCAATTGCTGGACCATTAACGGGACAACCAGAAATGTGCCAATTGTCTTCAAATACTATTTGTGGTGCTGTCCATTTTCCATTTTCAAAACGTACAATCGCTATATCTCTTATTTCTTTTTCTGAGCGATCTCTGTACACTACAATCGGACCATTTTCTGTCATAGTTGCTGCTGTGTTACAACATTCGCAAGTTCTATCGTCTAATAAAATATCTTGAGTAATTTCACCTTTCGAAGTAATAATTGCTCCTCGTAAAGTCATTTGTTCTTTTCCTTTGGGCATATCCACCAAAGTTCTTCCGTCTAACCATGTTACAAAAAAGGAAGCTTCTCCCGAAGGTAACATCGATACAAATCCGTGTTCACTTTGTTTGCCATCTAAGTTTAAAAGGAAGTTGTTTTTCCATTCGTTTTTTTCTTTTGAAAACAAGTTTAACCTTACATCGTAGGTATAAGTTCCTCCTGCCGATTTTTGAAGAATACTTGTTAATATATTGCCGTTATTTTCTGAAATTACTGGAAAATCTGCCCAATTTACAAACCAATCTGATCCCGATGTAATTTCGATAGTATTAGACCATTTTCTTTTATTAAATGAAGCGTATTTTAAAGTTGAAATTTTATTGTTTTTCTCCACCCAAGACATAAATATTTTTTCGCCATTACTGAATAATCGTGGCAGTGAACTATTTATTTCTGAAGGACTTGAAAGTTCTTGAGCAATTATTATTTCGTTAACTTCAGTATCTTTCTGTTTTGTTTTTTTAGTTTCAGATTTACAGGAAATAATTGAAACTGCTACAAAAACAGAAAGAATATATTTTATCATTATTTATTGATTTGTTGGAAGTAAATATAGGTAAAATAATGATTGATATTTCTAAGATAAAATCATTTTGAGGAACTTCGGTGATTGTACTTCCCTGAAAATAGGTTGACCTATATCAGTATAATCAATAGATTTAGCTTTTCGGAAATTTTGACGATGATAAAGGAAAAAAAAGAGTGAAAAACCTGAAAAGTTATGTGTATTGAGTATATGATACACATTTACAATTTGTCGTTCGTCTTTAGTCATATTATCATACGTCGTATATTTGTTTTAACTATCTTTATCACATAAATTCAACAATTATAAATAAATTAAAAAAAATATTACTGTGGATCATCGGACTTGCACTTGTTCTTTTCCTATTATTAAAATTTGCAGTTGGACCGTATATCATTTCAAAAACCAAAGAACACAGCCCCGAGAAACACATCACTTTTAATCAAAACGATCTTGAATTAAAAGTTTTTTATAACAGTCCGAGTAAAAAAGGAAGAACCATTTTTGGTGAGTTAGTGCCTTATAATGAGGTTTGGCGAACTGGTGCCAACGAAGCATCCACCTTTACTACCAACAAAGATTTATTAATCGGCGGAAAGACATTAGCAAAAGGAACCTATAGCCTTTGGACCATTCCTGGAGAAACCTCTTGGCAAGTCATTTTTAATTCTGAAATGTACGATTGGGGTGTAAAATTCACCGATCAAACTCCTTCGAGAGAACCTGAATATGATGTTCTTGTAACGACTGTTCCTGCTTCAAAGAGTTTAACAACGATGGAAGATTTTACTATTTCTTTTTCAGATATTGGGGATGATACACTAATGATTTTGGCTTGGGACCAAGTAGTTGTCCCAGTTTTATTACAAGAAAATTAGTATGAAAAAAGATTTCAATTCCGCTTTAGAAGAAAAAAAAGGAGTTCAAAAACCTAATACAATTAGTACCACTGTTGCTGAAAATTTAAAAAAGAAACGCAAGCAAACACCCTCTTCTTCTCAATTAATAAAAGGGATATTAACAGGAAATCAAACAGATTTAAGTCGTGCCATCACCTTAATTGAAAGCACTGCACAAAAACACCAACAACAAGCCAAAGAGATTATTGAAGCTTGTTTATCACAGGCAAATAAATCGATAAGAATAGGAATTACAGGAGTTCCGGGTGTTGGAAAAAGCACCTTTATTGAGCAATTTGGAAAACTAATTATTCAGGAAAAATACAAAGTTGCCGTTTTGGCGGTCGATCCGAGTAGCTCGATTAGTGGCGGAAGCATTTTAGGCGATAAAACCCGAATGGAAGAGTTAGTGAAAGAGAAAAATGCTTTTATTAGACCTTCTGCTTCGGGAGATTCTTTGGGTGGTGTTGCCAGAAAAACTCGCGAAACTATTATTTTATGTGAAGCCGCAGGTTACGATGTTATTTTAATTGAAACGGTTGGTGTGGGACAAAGTGAAACTGCAGTACATTCTATGACCGACTTCTTTTTATTAATGAAATTAGCAGGAGCAGGAGATGAATTACAAGGTATTAAACGCGGAATTATAGAAATGGCCGATAGCATTGTAATTAACAAAGCGGATGGAAATAACAAAACTGCTGCAAAACTTGCCAAAACTGAGTTTAATAGAGCACTTCACCTCTACCCTGCTAAAGGAAATAATTGGTCACCAAAAACAATGACCTGTAGTGCTATTGAAAATAAGGGGATTTCAAAAATTTGGGATTTAATTTCAGAATATATAGCTATCACTAAAAATAATGGCTATTTTCAAGATAAAAGAAAAGAGCAGAATAAGTTTTGGTTACTTCAGACTATTGAAGCAAGTTTAAAAAGTAATTTTTATAATAATCCTTCTATTAAAAAGGAATTAAAAAAACAGTTAGCTGCAATAAACAAGAATAATACAACTCCTTTTGAAGCTGCGGATGTGTTACTTAAATTGAAGCAATCTTAAACCCATCAACCACTATTACATAAAACTCTCTTTAAACCAATTTACTTGTGCTTTTACTCCTTCTAATAAGGTGGTTTGAGGATTGTAATTAAGCAATCTTCTGGCTTTATCAATATTTGCAAATGTTCTGGACTGATCGCCAGGTCTTGCGGGAATATGATTCATTTTTATTTTCAAACCCAATACTTTTTCTACTGCTTCAATACCTTCAGCGGTAGTATTTTCTTTGTCTATTCCTAAATTGATGATTTCTCCATTACAAGCATCTTCTTTTCCGAATACACTTACAATTCCGTCGATAATATCTTGAACATAAGAAAAACTTCGTAAATGTTTTAAACTGCCTTCATATAAAGGAAATTCTTTATCATTTAGCCCACAATCTATCAAGCGAGTGTACATTTTATCGGGGCGTTCTCTTGGACCGTAAACAGAATACAATCGTAATGAAGTACCGTTTAATAAGTTTCTTCTGGAATATGCCAAGACCAATTGTTCGGCAGCCAGCTTAGTAACACCGTACCAAGAAGCTGGCAATGGTGCTTGATCTTCAGAAAGTGTAGCTTCCAAACCGTAAATTGAAGAGGTTGCAATATTGATAAAATAAGGTTTGTTTTCTAAGCTTTCAATCCAATTCAATAAATTATGAGTGGCAATAATATTATTGGTTAAATAGTCTTCAAAAGATGAAGTTGCTGAAATTCCAGGATGACCAGAAAAATGAATAATATAATCAATATCTGAAGGTAATCTTTCTTCTAAATCATCAGTTCTTAAATCTAACTTTAAAATTTCAATCCCTTTATCTGAAAGTGTTTTTGCATTTAATTTCTTTAAAGAAACATCGTAATAAGGCGAATAATTATCAAGTCCTAAAACTTCATAACCCATTTCTTTACATCTTTCTGCTGTATGAGAGCCTATAAAACCTGCTGCTCCTGTAATTAAAACCTTCATAAATAATATTTAATTCCACAAAAATAACGTCTTTTTTAAGCTTTTATTTATAAAATCGATTTTTATTAAAAAATAGATACTTTTGTAGAAAATAATAGCCAAAATATTTATGTCAGATTTTACCATTATTGTTCCCGTTTATAATGAAGAAGATAATCTGGAAAGAGTAGAAAAAGAAATGCTCGCCTATACCAAAATTGCCACAAAGAAAACGGAAATTCTTTTTGTGAATGATGGTTCTAAAGATAAAAGTCAAGAACTAATTGAAGCAATTTGCCAACGTAACGAGAATTTTCATTTTATCAACTTTAAAGAAAACAGAGGATTAAGTGCTGCGATTAAAGCTGGATTTGATGCTATTGAAACTTCACTTGTTGGTTATATAGATTCCGATTTACAAACCGCACCAGAAGATTTTAATTTATTACTTGCAAAAATTGGCGAATATGATTTGGTAACTGGCGTTCGTGCGAACCGAAAAGATTCGTTTGTAAAAAATATGTCTTCAACTATTGCTAACGGAATTCGACGTGCATTTACTCACGATGGAATGGATGATACTGGATGCCCCTTAAAAGTTATTAAAACAGATTACGCAAAAAGAATCCCAATGTTTAAGGGTTTGCATCGTTTTTTACCTGCAATGATTTTATTACAAAACGGTAAAATACTACAAGTTCCTGTTCAGCATTTTCCACGAATTGCAGGAGAAGCAAAATTTGGAGTTTGGAATCGATTAATTGGACCATTAATAGATTGCTTCGCATATCTTTGGATGAAGAAAAAATATATTAATTACGAAGTGAAAAATAAAGGGTGAAAGACTGGATCGTTTATAGCATAGGTTTTTTAGCTCAAATTCTTTTCTCAGGAAGACTTTTTATACAATGGATTGTTTCTGAAAAAAAGAAGCGAATTATTACACCTTCTATCTTTTGGAAATTAAGTTTATTGGCTTCCTTCCTATTATTTGTTTATGGATATTTACGAGATGATTTTGCTATAATGTTAGGGCAGTCTCTTACTTATTTTATTTATATTCGAAATTTACAATTACAAGGCGAATGGCAAAAATCACCTAAATGGCTTCGTTGGTTTTTATTAATATTTCCTGTATTGATAGTTATTTATGCCTATAATAATGGTCAATACGATTTAAATAAATTACTTAAAAATGAAGATATTCCATATTGGTTATTAATATTAGGAATAGTCTCACAGATCGTATTTACCTTGCGTTTTATTTACCAATGGATGTATTCTGAAAAAACAAAGACCTCACAATTACCAATAGGTTTTTGGCGATTAAGTGTACTGGGAGCTTCATTAATTTTGACCTATGCTATTTTTAGAAAAGACCCTGTTTTATTGGTTGGTCATTGTGCAGGATTGATTATTTATATTCGGAATATATTTATTTGGAAAAAACAAATAGATGAAATCGATTAAAAACAACTACACATTTTGGGTTATCGCTACTTGCATCGCTATCTTTTTTGTCAACTTAGATGCCCTACTTATCAATATTATGGAAGCTCGTAATTTTATTACAGCTCGTGAAATGATACAAGATGGCAACTGGATATTAACTACTTTAAACGGAGAACCTCGTTACCAAAAACCACCGCTCCCCACTTGGCTTACAGCATTATCTGCAATGACTTTCGGATTAAAAAGTCTAACAGTATTACGTTTACCAGCTGCTTTAGTCACTCTATTATTAGTGGTGTTTTTTAATAAATTAGGGATGCTTTTTTCTGAAAACAAAAAATATGCTTTTATAAGTTCACTTATACTATTAACTTCATTTTACATTGTTTTTGCTGGTCGAAATGGACAATGGGATATTTTTACTCATGGTTTTATGATGGTAACCATTTACCAACTTTACCTGTTTTTTACTTCGGAAGAAAAAAAATACCAACGTGCATTAATTGCAGCAATATTCTTCGGGATGTCTTTTATGAGTAAAGGACCTGTTTCGTTATATGCTCTGTTTTTACCATTTTTAATAAGTTTTGGAATTGTATATAAATTCAAAGATTTTAAATCTAGGGTTATCCCTTTACTATTGTTTTTAATAGTAGGATTGGTACTTTCTGGCTGGTGGCATTGGTACACTTTTAATTTCGATCCAGAAGCTGTTACTGCAATAACTAAAAAAGAAACTAGCAATTGGACAAGCTACGAAATTAAGCCATTTTACTACTATTGGAGCTTTTTTACACAAAGTGGAGTTTGGACTATTCCTGCATTTATAGGGTTGCTTTTTCCTTATTTAAAAAACCGTGTCTTTCATAAAAAAGCCTATTTATTTAGTTTTTTATGGACTATGATTTCGTTGGTGTTACTATCAATAATTCCAGAAAAAAAATCGAGGTATTTACTTCCTGTATTGATTCCTTTAGCATTAAACACAGGGTTTTATATAGAATATTTAATTCGAAAATTTAAAGAACTAAAAAACAAACGAGAGACGATTCCTGTTTATTTTAATTTTGGATTAATTGCATTGATAGGAATTGTTTTTCCAATTGGAGGGTATCTATTTTTGAAAGATTCATTAAACGAAAATTGGATTTGGTTTTCATTACTTTCCATTTCACTTTTTAGTATTGGTTTTTTAATTCTTCGGTTTCTGAAACAAAAAAACATTGAAAAAGTATTCTATTTAACTATTGCTTTTATAGTTTCAATTATTTTCTTTGGAATGCCGATGGCAAATTCAATAACTGTAAATCCCGAGTATAACAGTCTAGAAAACCTCAACTCTTGGCAAGAAGAAACCAATAATAAAGTATATAATTACAGTGGTTTTTGTCCCGAAATGATTTGGGCTTATGGTAAACCAATTAAAAGTCTTGTTAAAAACAAGCAGCTTACATTTCCTAAAGAATCTAGTTTTGGAATATTAATTGAAGAAAGTCAAGAAGAAAAGTTTCAAAATAAATTTAAAGATTATTCAATCGAAAAAATAACTCGTTTTGATATGAATCCAAGTTCTCCTGGAAGTAAATCACATAGACCAAGATTATGGCGTGATTTGTATCTGGTGAAAAAGTTAACATCTAAAGACTAACAGTTCAATACATTAGAAAAGACGAATACTGAATGTCCTTTATTTGCAACTTGAACGAATATTTGACAAGACTGCCAACTGAGTACTGAAAACTGCGTACTGAAACTACTGTCCTCGAAAGAATATAATCGTACTCAAGGTTTTAAAAACAATACTAATATCAAGAAAAAAACTTCGGTGTTTGATATAGAATAAATCGTATTGCAGCTTCTCTAAGGCATCATCTGTGGTGACACCATAACTTGCATTTACTTGTGCCCAGCCAGTTACTCCAGGCTTTACAATGTGTCGCACTTCATAAAACGGTATTTTTTCTGAAAGCTCTTTTACAAAAACAGGCCGTTCTGGTCTTGGACCAATAACGCTCATATTTCCTAAAATAACATTGATAAATTGCGGGATTTCATCGAAACGTGACTTCCGTAGAAAACGTCCAAATTTGGTTACTCGCGAGTCTTTTTTTGAAGCATATCTTGCTCCGTCTTTTTCAGCATCGGTGACCATACTTCGGAGTTTATAAATTTTAAAAGGTTTTCCGTTTCTTCCTACTCGTTCTTGTGTATAAAATAATGGACCTCTGTTGGCAATGATATTTCCGATGATTATTATTGGTACTATCAGCAAACCAAACGCCAAACCAATTACAGAAAACACAAGATCTAAAAGACGATGAAAAAACAAGTATAATTTATTCTGATTGCTTCGGCTAAAAGGGAAATAACGGTAAAAATCTTTATCCACATGTTGTACAGGAACTCGATGTGTAATTTCTTCGTAAACCTGTGTATATTCACGAATTGGAACTCCTTTTTCTAATAAATTGATTAGTTGACTGTAAAGTTTTACAGTAATTTCATCGTCTTGTGAAGTAGCAACGACAATTTCAGAAACCTTATGTTCCTCTATAATTTCAGAAACATTATCCACATTAAACTCCAACAAATCTTTTGAATTATAATGTGTAAAATGTTTTACATCGGTGTTTATAAATCCGATGACTTTATAGTTGGGATCCGATTTATGAAGCGATGTGATAATAGTATCGATATCGGCTGTATTACAAAGTAATAAGACCCGTTTAAAATAGCGTGGTGCTGAAATTAAAACGATGTATAAATAGCGCCATATAAATAAGGATAGGTTAACTGAAATATAAAAATACACAATTTGCAATCTGTTTTCAGGAAGCATTGGCGTATAATAAGGTGTCAGCAAATAAAACAAAACCGTTACAGAAGAAGTAAGAATGATATTTTGAATCACCACTTCAAATTTACTTGCTTTCTGCAGGTCGTATAATTCGAAAATTGCAGCAAAAACCGTCAAATAAACTGCCAAAACAATGGACCAAACCCAATGTTCCTCATTAATTATAAAGTAATCAAAATCGAAAATAATTCCTACTAAATACAATAAAGAAAGTACACTTATAATATCGAAAACACGTAAGAGTACTTTACGTTCCGAAATATCAAAATGTATGTTTGATTTTTTGGTCATTAGTTTTGGTTAGTTGGGGTTTCAAAAATAGGAATTAATTGGGGATAATGGGGTTTTGATTAAAAGTTAATTTTTCAAGACCTGCTAGATTTTAAATTATACCGTACCCTTCGATATAATTCGCTTTGGGCGAATTTGAAGGGCACTTTACATTCATAAATTCACTGTCTTTGCTAGCGACGCAGGAGCGCGGCAATCTTATTAATTTAGTTATCATCATGAGATTACTTCGTCGCTAAGGCTCCTCGTAAAGACAGGGGGAAACCTAACTCAACACCTCATCCCATTTTTCTTTAACCACTTCCCAATCAAATTGTTCTACAGTAGTTCTTGCATTTTTAGAGAGTGTTGCTGTTTTTTCTGGATTGGAAAGTAACTCGATGATAGCTTCTACAAAAACATCCACATCATTTGGAGTAACTAATATTCCTGTTTTATTGTTTTCTATTAAATATGGGAGTCCTCCGACGTTTGTTGAAATTACTGGTAATCCTAAAGCCATTGCTTCTATGACACTTACGGGAGTATTGTCGAAATTGGTCGTGTTAATAAACAAATCGTATTCTTTTGAAAGGCTAATCCAATCTTCTTTTTGTAAAATTCCTGTAAATGTGATTGGAAGGTTTTTTTCTTTTGCTAATTGTTTACATTTTTCTAAAGAACCGTCTTTTTCTGGACCTACCATACAAAGTTCAACATCAATATTCTTTTTTATTAAAGCTTCTACAATCTCAATAGCCAAGAGTGGATGATACAATTCTGCAAAAGAGCGTACCCATAATAATTTAGGTTTGATATTATTTCTAAGCTTAAAATGATACTTTTTTATTTCAATAGTATTGGGGATATAGGTTAGATTGATATATCCTTCTTTTTTAAAAGCTTCTAGTAAATAGTTGGAAGGTGTAATATTTGTTTTGGCATTCGAAAATAGTTTTTTAGATTGTTTTGGACTTTTTTTAAGGCGTACTGGAAGGTTTCCGCCTCTTAAAATAGGTATATAAGATACCTCAAAAAAACGACATATTTTTGAAACGGCTACTGCATACTGAAAATTTTGAGTGCTATAAGTGTCTATTAAAACAACATCAACTTTATTACGATTTATAAAAGTACTCCAAAGCATATCTAACATTCTTATTAGTTTGTTTTTAATGCTTGAAGATTTCAGTACTTTATAACCTTCAGATTTTAAAAAACTGCCTAAAGTTTCAATTGAAGTTACAGTACTTCCCTCTTTTGAGAGTTGATTACCTATGTAGAGGAGTCTTTTTTTCACGAGTGATGTTTATAAGTCCGAGTCCATATATTACCGCCGGTGCTGCAATTCGCATAGCGGAATGATTGATAGTGGCAAACCAAAATATTAAAAAAGGATAGAAGTAAATGTTTTTTATTCCTAGAGTATTATTTGCTATTGGTGCGATGAGTAATATTAATAAAGCAAGAATACCGAAAAGCCCATGTTCAGAAAACATTCTAGAGACTTCATTATGGGTTGGTAGTTCAATTCCTAGTTCCTCTACAAAATAACCTTTGGATCTTCCAACGCCAATACCAAAAAAAGGATGGGTTTTAAATGCTTCAAATTCTACGGTTGCCAGTTCTGCTCTTCCTGTTGTAATATCACCTTTTTCTCTTCCTAAGGCATCTTTATTGGCATATCTATTTTCTATTAATCCTCCCGTTTGTGCTAAACTTAATGCCCAAATAAATAGTAATACGCCACCTACTCCCATTAATTTAAATACCGTCTTAACTTTCGTTTTAAAATTGGTAAGAAGGAAAAACAAACCTAAAAAGAAAACAATCATAATAACAGCCGTGAGTAAGCCACCTCTAGAAAAAGTTAAAATCCCTCTGTAGGTCATAGCAGCGAGAAAAAACATCATTAGTAAATGAACCATTTTCAATTTATACGGAATTAAAAGCCTCGAAAACAGTACAAAAACCCCTAAACCCAAAGCAGTTGCTACTTGATTGGGTCCATAACCTCCTGAAGCAGCAGAATTTGCAGCTGTATTTGTAATGATACCTCTTAGGTCTGGATTGTATAAAAAGATATATACCGTCATTGCAATTAAAGGATATACGATATAATTTAAAACCGAAAGAAAATCTTTAAAGCTTATTGTTTTTCCATAAGTATATATTGCTATTACACTTAAAGTTAACGGACCGCTTATATTAAAAAGAATTGCTTTTCTGAAGTTCAGATCATAGCTTATGTTTTCAAATGTTACTAAAATCCCTGGTATCAGCAACAAAAAAAAAATGGCATAAGGGAAGGCTTTCTTTTTAAAACCATCGTAAAAAAGACCTATCACTATAAAATACATCACCAAATATTTTCCAGTTTCATAGAATAAATAGGCTTTCGTCATTCGTAAAAAAACTTCAATAGCTGCAACATAAGCCACCGCAATAAGCACCTCTTTTATTCTATTGGTTTTGGCTTTAATAATTCTTATTGTAAAAAAAGGAATAATCAACACTAGATAAACCATCATTATTGGTCTAAACATAAATGCTGCTACGCCTAATCCTATATGAAATAAGGTATTCAGAAAAATTAAATCTTTATTTTTTAATCGTTGTTTGATAATTATTTGGTTTTTGGAATAACTTCTTTAAGGATTCTTTGGTTATAATTTTCAAAAGTAAAATATTGAGAGACGTTTCTTCCTTTTAGTGCTTTTTGTTTTAAAATTATTTCTTCCACCTTACTAATTTCTGAAAGTATCGAATTTAATTTTTCTGAAGTAGTTGGTGAAACTATATATCCATTTTCGTCATTTATATATTGTCCAATACTCGAAACATTTGAAACTATTGGAATACATCCAAAATTCATCGCCTCGGCAATTACTTTTGGAAATCCTTCTGAAGCAGTTGTTGGCAGCAAAAAGAAATGACAATTTTTATACAACTCGAATACTTTGTGTCTTGGTAAAAATCCGTGAAAATTCATAAGCACCCCACTTTTTGCTGCTTTTTCTTTAAAGAAAGATTCTTCAGCTCCATTACCTACAAAATTAATTTCTTTTATTTTCAATTTTAATTCGGGGTTTAAATTCGTAAAAGCATCAATAATTCGTTCCACTCCTTTTGGCTTTTCTAGTCTTCCAACAAAACAAAAAGACCAAGGTGCTTTATAAGTTTTATCTGAAATTATTTTTTCTCCTAATTCATACTCTTCAACCGTTAAACAAGGATTTTCAAAAGTGATGCAATGTTGTGGTTGGTTTATCCATTTTCCGTTAATCGTTACCAGACGTTTTTGATTTTTAAGCATCCATCGTTGTAATCGATAGCCCAAAGATGGATTTTCTTGATTCCAATTTCCTGCGTATTTGTACCAACCTTTGGCTTTACTAAAAATTGTTAAATAAGGAATTAAAAAAACTCCAATTCCTGTTGGGGTTCTTAACTGAAAGACATCGGTGTTTTTTAATTGCTTTGAAACGATTGAAATTACTTTTGGAGCATTACTAATTATTTTTAATTTACTAAAAACACTTGTTCCTCCTAGAGCAGGCAACGGAATAAATTTTATTTTAGATGAAGTATAGGGCAAACTACTTTCTGGAGCTGTTCCGGAATGTAGCATAGCAATATGAGTGATTTTTTCAAAGCAATTTGCTAAATGATTCAACTCGCTAATCGTTGGACCCCAACCTACAATGGTACCATCCGGTTTTTTATAATGTTCTGTATGTGAAATTACGGTTAACCTCATTTTTCAATCACTTTTAAGTATTCTTTTACTATTCTATCCCAAGAAAAATGATGAGACCAATTTATGGCTGATTCTGAAAAATGTGTATAATTATTATTTATTTTAACAATCGCTTTCGATATACTTCCAGGGTTTTTAGCATCTACTAAAACTCCAGAATTATTAGTATCTATCGCATCTTCTATTCCGCAACCTAATGCTCCAATTGCTGGTAATCCGATTGCATTTGCTTCTAAAATTGCAATTCCAAAGCCTTCTACATCGCCTAGTTCCGTTGTTTCACTTAGCATTATAAAGATAGTTGAATCTTGTAATAATTCCCATTTTTTTTGTTCACTTACTTTTCCGTGAAAAATAAGGTATGAACTAACATTTAAGCTTTTTGCTAAATTTTCAATTTGTTTCTTTTCTGTTGGGATTCCAACAATATGATACTGCAAATCTGGAAACTCCTTTAGCAATAAGGGAATTGCTTTTACCACATTATGCTGCCCTTTACGTTGGGTTATATTTCCAACGGTAATGAGCTTCAAACTGCAATTTGATTGTGGATTTTGTTTTAGTTCGATATTCTTCTGAAGTGTAAATCCGTTTGGAATTACCATCATATTTTTCAGTTTTAAATGTTGTACTAATGTTTTGGTGTAATTTGAAACAGCCACAATGGTATCGAACTTTTTTAAACAACTATCGGTAAATTTTCTTTGTATTTTATTCGGTAATAAGACTTCACTTCCGTGAATAATAGCTATGTATTTTTTACTATAAAATAGTTTCAGAAAATAAACTAACCACAATGAAAATTTCCCTGATGCTAAAACAATTTCTGCGTTTTTAATTAAGCGCATCGCTTTAAATAGTCTATCTAAATAAGAAATAATGAGTAGTTGCCTTCTTTTTACTCTTTCTATTTGAAAAGGTTGTTTTAAATCAAATTCTTTTTCTACCTCTCCATTTTTTGAGCGAATATCGGTAAGTACCGTAAGTTCCTTTCCTTTTTCTTGAAGTGCTAAGGCTAAATTAAAAGCGTGATTTCCTATGCCTCCGGGTTGTGGAGGGAATTCTGTTGTTAGAAATAAAATCTTTTTTTTATTCACGGAAGCAAGGTAAAAATAAGTTTGGTATTGATGAATAAATATTGAATATAAGTCTAAGATTCTTTATTGAGATTCTTCTCCCGATGATTATCGGGGCGTTCCTTCCTCTGATCCGATAGTGATCGGATGACAAAATGCTACAATTTTTCAATTAAAGCTCCTTGTTTCAACTTTTCACTTGCCTTCTTCCAAGAAATCAATACTTGTAATAGTATTAATGGCAATAAAATTAAGGAGGTAAAAGCACCAATAATTTTCAATTTTTTATTTCGTTTAAACTGATACGGCATTATGGAAGCTGGAATTGTTTTTAACAATGCTAAAAGACTTCTATTGACTCCATAATACTCTCTAAACAAATACAATACACTGGGAATTGGTCTTGGTGAAAACCATTTTTTTGGTCTAAATGCATCCCAAGATCCCATTTCTCGCAAGCCTCCCACTGGTGCTTTTACATCGATACAGGAAGCATAAGGAGTAGAAATACTTTTAATTCCGTTTAAATAGGCTCGCAATCCAAATTCGCCATCGCCCATTCGTTGTTTTTCGAACTGTCGGTCAAAAAGTCCAATTTTTCGAAAAACAGCTTTATACAAAAGTGCGTTTCCAGTGGCAAATTGTGAAGCGGCACTAAAAAAAGAACGCTCTTTTGGGATTGATTCTCCTTCTGGATAAAATACGCCTGCAGAAATTTGAGCATTAAAAAAATCAAGTCCTTTTATATGATTTTGTATCCAATTGGGTTGTATTCGCACATCATCTTCAGATAAAGCAATGAGATTTCCTTTAGCATTTTTTACCGCTGTGTTTCTTGCCAACCATAAAGCTTTTTCTTCTTGATAAATTAAATTAATATCTAATTTATAATTACTGTAAAACTCTTTTTGAAAAGGTTCGGATTGATCTACCACAATCACTTCAAAATTTTGATAATCTTGTTTTTCAAGATCCTCTAAAACATCTTTTAAATATTCGTAGCGATTTAAGGTTGGAATTACTACCGATACTTTTGGATTTTCTGCTAGTAATTTCGATTGAAAATTATTCCATTCTGGATATAGAATAGGTGTTTTTAAATAATCGTTTCTTTTAGTATTTCGTGTTTTAAACCAAGCAAAAATTTCTTTTATTGGATTTTTAAAAGATAATAAGCGTAGTATTAAAATATAGGAAGCCCAGACTTTGTTAAAATATTTTCTTATAAAACGATATTCATCTTCAACAGAAAGTTTTTCAAGTTCTGTATAGGTTTTGCAATCGCCTACATATCCCTTTTGGATGGCTTGCCAAGAGAGGTCGTATTGTTGGGCGAGCATGCTTTTAAAGTTACTGTCTTTTTTTAATTGTGAATAAATTTTGTTTGGAAGTTCTTCTACAATTGGAAACACCGAAGTTCCATCTTGCTTTTTTAGTGCAAAATAATGTGTAGGCTGTAGGTATGTTAAAAAGTCGAAAATCATTTTTTTTTGATTATTAAGCTGATGAATCACGGTGTAATTTTAAAATAGTGCTCAATAAATAAATTTGTAAACACTTCTGCTCCTTTTGAATTAAGGTGTGTAGGATCAGAGAAAAGGCTAATTTCTGAAATAGTATTTGAAAAGCTATAATAATTCGGCAATCTTTCGTCTAAATATTTAAAACTTCCATTAAATCTGTAGATTGGAGATGTGAAGAATATTAACTCAATATTTTTTGTTTTACAAATTGTTATTAAATCTGCAAAGTATGGGTTCACAGTTATTATTTCTTTAGGAGAAAAAACAGTATCTTTTTTTAAGACACCAAAACGATCAATATATCCATTAAAATTGACAAACTCATTATCACCTTTAATAATATTAGAAAAAACATATCTAATTCCAAGTCTTGAATCAAACTTTTGGTATCTATAAAAAGGTATTTTATTATATAAAAAATATTTATTACCAAATGGTTTAAAATATTGATAAATATTTTCTTCATTAATAAAAGGAATCCAAGAAATTTTACCAACACCATCAGGATTACTTTTATAATACTTATAGTCAACTTGAATAAATATTTTTTTAGTGAAGTTATTTTTTAAATATTCATTTATGGTTAAATAAATTTCAAAAGAACTAGATGCGTTATAACCAAAATTCTTGCCCTCTTTTCCTGTTTTTTCTTTTATTAATATTGGATTTATATGATAAACCGCTCTAGATGAGCCAAAAATAGCATAATCTAAAGTATCCTTTTGTTTCATTTGTCGAATCCAAATTACTTTATTACTTATGCTTCCGTGGTTATAGACATAGGTATAAATTATATCCAGAATATACATACTCCCAAAAACTAGAAGTATCAACAACAAAATGTATCTAAAAAATTTTTTCATTTAAAATTGGAAATATATAAACTCTTGAATAGTCGAAAAACTGCCAAATACAATAATTATTAACACTACTAAACTAACTTTAATATTTGAGTATTTACTTGAACATAATGGAAATTCTTTATTTCTTGAAAACCATTCGAATAAAACAAGTATTGCAATTAATGGTACTATTTCAATTGAATATCTTTCAATATTTAATCGCTCAATAAAAGGGAACAATCCTGTCATCATCTTTTCAATATATAAAAAAGCATCGGTAATACTATCTGCCCTAAAAAACACCCAACCAAATAGAACTATTAAAAAAGTGGTTATCATTTTAAAAAGTTCTTCTATAGATGGTAATAACTTGTTTTCGGCTACAGTATCTGTGTTTTTTCTGTTTTTTTTCAGTATTAATAATGGTATAAAAAACAAAGCGTTGATACCTCCCCAAACAATAAACGTCCAATTAGCTCCATGCCAAAATCCGCTTATTAAAAATATAGCAAATACATTTCGTATTTTTTTATATAAAGAACCTTTACTGCCTCCTAAAGGAATGTAAACATAATCTCGAAACCAAGTGGATAATGATATGTGCCAGCGTCTCCAAAATTCTGCTATATCTCTAGAAAAGTAGGGATATCTAAAATTTGTCGTTAATTTAAAACCAAATAAACGCGCCGTTCCAATAGCGATATCACTATATCCAGAGAAATCTCCATAAATTTGAAATGCAAAATAAAATGCTCCTAAAAATAAGGTAGTTCCTGAATATTCTTGATAATTATTAAAAATTTCATTGGCATATTGTGCGCAATTATCTGCTATAACAATCTTTTTAAACAAACCCCAAATAATTTGATTGACACCAACAATTGCATTTTCCGAATTAAATATTCTTTTTTTATAAAACTGTGGCAGTAAATTTGAAGCTCTTTCAATAGGTCCAGCAACTAATTGCGGAAAGAAAGATACAAATGCTGCGAATGAAATAAAACTATTCGTAGGCTTTAACTTGTTTCTATAAATATCAATAGTATAACTTAAGGTCTGAAAGGTGTAGAATGAAATTCCAACAGGGAGAATTATATGTAAGGTGTTTGGTTTAATTTCTCCGCCAAAAAATGTAAATGCATCTGTAAAACTTTCTACAAAAAAATTATAGTATTTAAAAAACCCTAATAGCCCTATATTAATAATGATACTAAACCATAGTAGTACTTTTCTTTTATTAATCTTGGTTTCTTTTTTGAGTAAGTTTCCAATGGTAAAATCAACAAAAGTGCTAAATAAAATTAAAGCTAAAAACCTCCAATCCCACCATCCATAAAACACGTAACTTGCAATTACAATTAATATATTCTGATTTCTTATACTTTTATTGAATACAAACCAATAGAGTAGAAAAACTATTGGTAGAAAAATTGCAAAATCTATTGAGTTAAATAGCATTATATATTAGATGGTAATTGAGCGTTTTGTTCTATGCCTAATAAATATTTTGGATACTGTTTTTCTTTTGGTAAAAGCAACAAATGACATTTTCCTCTTTTCGCAATTGTTTCAGCATCAGTTAATTCTTTACCCGTTTTTAAATACCATGCTTTATAATCTGCTTTTTCACACCATTCAATCATTTTTTCGCCACCAGCTTTCATTGGTATAGATTCTTCATTATGCATTTCAATAAAAAATGTGCACTTTGTGTTTTTAGCAAGCTTATATGCTCCTTACATTACAAGTGTTTCTGCACCTTCCACATCAATTTTTACTAAATCTGGTTTCTTATTATAAAATTGATATAGGAAATCTAACGTTTTAGTAGTAACATTTATAAATGAGTTTACTGCAGAAGCAGATTCCGCATGAGAGGAAAATATACTCCCAGCTGCCCCAGAACCAATTGTATAAAATTTCACCTCATTATCATTAGTATCACTGATAAAAGAATTAAAATAATAAGCTTTAGTTCCTAAATTATTGGAAATTAAATTTTTATGCGCATCATTTAATGCCAATGGATTGGGATCTACAAGAATATATTCTCTTGAAGGGTTTTGAATCATTGCTAACAATGCTGTATAACCAATGTTAGCACCAATATCAAATATAACATCATGGTGTTTTGACAGATAAAAAAACCAGGCATCATCTTGATCTGTTTTTTTTCTAATAGTTCCCTTTATAGTCATTAAATCAACTCCACAGAGGTTTGATTTTATTAACTTGGTGTTATTATTTTTTATGGAATACCAAATTCCAGTAATCATTTTTTTTATCTTCATTTTGTAAAATGTTTAAAAAATCCTCCCAAAGTTAATTTTTCTTCCCATAACTTTGGGTTGGAATATTGTATTTCTTTTAGTTTTTCTGGTGTGCAGTTGTTATGAAAGTCCAATACTTTTTCTTCGATGAAAGGAATCTCATTTTCTTCTATCCATACCACATGCTTTTTCCAATCTATTTTATCTGCTAATGGTAAAATACAATCGGTATTGACAAATATAGGAATTCTACCCATTGCCAAGGTTTCATAAAAACGCACCGAGAAATTTCCTGCTCCACGAATACAAACGGTATAATCGGTTTCTTTTATATTATTGTAAAATTCTTGGGTGGTTTTTTGTCGTTCTTCTTTTGATTTTACTCCTGCTCGGTATTTGTTCCGTTCTATAAAGTTGGCTTCTAATTTTGAAGATTTTTTAATTTCTTCTAAAACCTTACTTCTTAATTTACTGGTAGATTGAATTTTTTGAGGTAATTCATTGCTTAATTTACAATAAAACTTTAGGTTTCTGAAAACGGTTCTTATGGTTTCCTTTATAGCATTATAAGTAGAACTATTGGTTTGTCCACAAAACCCTATGACTGGTTTTGGATTGTATTCTCTAATATAAACTTTTTTACTATTGAAATGTTTTTGAAGAGGATCGACTATAAACGAAGGTAATCCAAAATGATTATTTGGTAATTTAGATCGTTCGCCACTCGGTCTAAAAACAATTAGATTGTCATAAGTAGGAATGGCTACTCCGAAATCACCCGTTGTAAATGAAAGTACTTTTTTTTGAAGTTTATTTGCTTCCGTTATAAATTTCTTAACTTCTTTTAATTGCTTGTTTTTTACATAATAGTTCCATGACATCGGCAGCATAATACAATCTGCCTCCTTAATTGAATCAACTAAGCAAAAATCGGAACTAGAAACATGATACATTTCCAAACGTTGTTCTTCCGTAAAATCTTCTCCTTTTAAAAAAGGTTTTAGTAAGGGAAATAATTGTCCTCGGTTTTTTGGGTTGTATAGGTGTTTAGGAAAGTATAGTTTAACCATTTAATTGCTGTAAAACTCCATTCTCAACGATTGTTAATAAATCTGTCCTTTTATAAAATTAAATCTCATTATTTATTTTATTAGGATCTTGTCTTGTGTCAAAAAAAGTAATAATTTCAATTTCATTAGTTGAAATTTCTATTCTATAATAAAACGTTACTTGCTTTGTTACAACACATTTATAAAGACCTCTTGAAAATTTTGATTTATGGCAGCTGTTTGGTTGTGATGAAATTTGATGTATCTTTTTGTTAAGTTTAGTTACAAAATCATTTCTCACTTTCACATTCCATTTTTCAAGTAGGTATTCATTTAAAGATAAAAGCTTAGATTCAGCAAGTTTAGATAAGTAAACTCTCGTTAAGAAATCTTTTTCAAAACGTCCTCGTAAGAAACTCTTTTTCCATTATCAAGTTCTTCAATTCCTTTTTGAATTTCTATTTGCTGGCTTGGGCTTAATTCATTCCAAAAATCTTTTTTTTCACTATTAATGAAATCTGTTAGTTTTTGAATAAAAGCAGAATTGTCAATATTCAAAATCATTTTCACCAATTCAATTTTTGAAGTTCTAATATCCATTTTACTATTATTTATAACAAATATACTAAAAAACACGTCATAGTTTAAAACTATTATAAAACTCAACAAACGCTTTTTGTTGCTGCTCAATAGTAAAATAATCCTTCACTCGCTGTTGTGCATTTTTTGAAATCTGTTGTTTTTCTCCTTCGGGTAAATGTATGACTTCTATAATTTTATTTGCTAAGGCTTCTGGATTACTTTTTGGTACTAACCATCCTGTTTTGTTGTTTTGGATGTTTTCGGGGAGACCTTCTGCATCAGAAACTATAGACAATAATCCCATTGATTGTGCTTCGATAACCGCATTACAAAAACCTTCCGAAATACTATATTGAATAAAAATATGTGATTGTGAATAAAGAGCTACTACTTCTTCACGGTTCTTTTTCCCAGCAAATATCACTTGTTCTTTGAGTCCTAATTGATGAACTTCATAAGCAATTCGTTCATATTCATTCCCTTCACCAACAATAGTATATTCAAAATCGATTCCTTTTTCTTTTAAAACATTTAAGGCTCTTATAACATCTACAAACCCTTTTTTCCAGTTTAACCTTGCTACAGAAAGTAATTTTACTTTATTCTCAGGAATATTAAAACTTCTAGCTGCTGAATGAAAAACAGATACATCTATCGCTGGTGTAATTTTTTGAACAGTAACGTTCTTTGGTAAACCTAATCTATAAGCGATGTTTAACAAATCATCTGATATGGTATGGACTTTATCCAAATGTTTCCAAAGTAACCTATAACAATTAGGATGCTTTAATGGATAAATTGCTATGTCAAATCCCCGAAAACTCACCGCCATTTTTGCTCCAATGGCTTTGGCTACTAATTCGCTTCCCAAAGCTTGTGTGGCAAAGCCAAAATGCAACCAAGCTACTTTTTGTTTAAGTATATGGCTGTTTAGGTATATTTTTTTTATTATTTGTAAGGCTGAATTTTTTTGTTGTTTTTCTAATTTAATAAATCGCAACACTGTTATTAAATTTGGCAATAGACTTAAAAAAACTTTTATAATTAATATCGTTTGTATGATTGGATAATTAGGGTATGCTTTTGGGGCTTTGTAGATTTTAACTTCCAAATTATTATTACTGAGCTTTGCGGACATCCCCCTAGCCCCCTTCAAAGGGGGAACTGATTTCGGTTTGTTTTGAACAAATAGTACTACCTCAAATCCATTGTCTTGCAATCCTTTTATTTTGGAAGTAAAAAAAGTTTCGGAGTATCCTGGCGGATTGGAAAGTACGATGCCTATTTTCATATATCTAGTCTAGATATTTTTCTCTAACTTCATTATAGAAATCTATTTCGTCTTTAAGGTTTAATAATGCATATTTTTTTTTATCATCCGTAATATTAAATTTAACATCTTTAAAATTACGTTCATTTTTAACTTGCAAATCTAATCTTAAGGATTCATTCAAATCATTTATTGCTTTATCAAAATTATCTTGAAAATATACCTTGTTTACTTTTTTTAAATTTTCAAAAGCTTCCTCTTTATCCAACGTTTTACTAAATGTATATAGGTGATTGGAGAGGTATTTCTCATTTAAATTATCTATAAAATCTTTAAAATTTTTATTAAGTAAATGTTTTTGTTTTTTTAGAACGAAAAAAGAGGGGTCTAATTTGTAACCTGTTTCATCATCAACCTGTGTTACCCAACAGTAGTATTTATAAAGAGATACTAACCTTTTATAAGGATCTCTAAACATTGTAAAAGTAAAAGTATTGGGCTTAAGATTTAGTTCCCATTGGGCAAAATGAGAACTTGCAAAAAGATAATCTCCTTTATTAATAAGAACATCACTATATCTTACAAATGAATGCTTCCTTCCTATTACAATTGGCTCTCGTCTAACTTTATCTAAAGTAAAACCATCTAAAGCCCAAAAAGCACTATTAATAGAGGTTCCTGCTGATTTTCTAATATGTAAATGATATACTCTATCAATACCATCAGGTAAATGTTTTGAATTATTATAAATTTTTGCTGCTAGAAAGTTTTTTAATCTCCTATGGTACTTTTTATAAGTCCAACTATCTTTTATTCTTTTTAACATAGCCTATTGAATTATATCTTTATACAATTCTTGACGTGCTTCTATAAAAGAATTTATACTAAATTTATTTTTAATCATTGTCACCATATTAACCACACTTACGATAACAAAATCGTCTTGTTCTATCCCTAACTGTTGTTGTAAATCCAACGACTTATTTTGAGGTTTATAGTATTCTGTATCAACTCCAAGGGGTAACTTAACAACATTATTTTTCATTTCACTAAAAAAGTCAATCATCATATCTTGATTAATTGCAATAACTCTAGTACTCAGCTTAGATCTCCAAATCCACGATTTATTTCCCCAACCCATTGCTTTTTTTGTATAAACAAATGGAACACCTGCTAATTTTGCTGCTAAAGGTTCCGAAAAATCAGAGCTCCAATGCCAAGAATGGATGATATCAAATTGATGCTTTTTGAAAAATTTACTAATTTTAAAAACTCTATATAAAAAAGAAAATAATGGTTTATAAGGTGTTGTAAATTGAAATACGTGTATGGGAATAGTAAGCTTTTCTACTTCTTTAAAAAATGCACCGCGTTTGTGAAACACACAAATTTCTGGCAAAAAAACAGTTTTATCTAATCTATTTACTAAATCATACACCACTTTACCACTTCCAGCGGTATCAAAATTAGGGATGGTAAAAAGTATTTTTATTTTTTTCAATATTACTCGTTTAGTTTTTTTAGAATTTTAGCAGGATTTCCTCCAACAATAGAGTTTGAGGGAACCGACTTTACAACAATAGCCCCCGCGCCAATCACAACGTTATCGCCAATAATTATGTCGCCAATTATACAGACATTTGCACCTACAGTAACATTATTTCCTATAATTGGAAGTAGTGAGTTATCATTATATTTATTACCAATGGTTAATCCGTTCCTAAATTCAAAATTTTCTCCAATAGAAATTGCATTAACAACTGTAGAAAAAGGATGAAAACAATTTAAACCTCCACCAATTTTTGTGCTTCCAAATATTTTACATTCGTACCCTTTAGTAAAAAGAGATTTCCACCTATAATTCCTTTTAGTCCTCCAAAAAAATATAAAAGAGAATTCTGGATAGTAATTCATTAAGTGATGAAAATTTTTTTCAACGGTAGTGTATTTTGCTTTACATCCTCGTATAAAAAATGTTTGCTCGATATCTTTTTGTAAAAGAATGCTATTCTTTACATATTTTTTATAAAGCTGATTAATCAAAAGCTTTTTAAACCCATATTTAAACAAGAAAAGTATTCTACTCATAATTTATTGTGTCCAACAAACTGTTAGGCTGGTTATTTAATTTTCTGTTTCATTTTCATCGCTAAAGTAAGCAACATACTCACCGAATGTAAGTAAAAGACTTTATCTTGCGTTTCAAATTTACTGCAAAAATCTTGAATGATTTTTATTTTATTTTTCGTTTTGTTAAATCTCTTGAGGAATGATGAATAGTTAGAATATCAATTTGCTTATCTGCAACTATTATATAAATAATTCTGTAATTTCCTTCAATAAGCTCCCTGATATTTTCTTTGTTAATTTCTGGAACAATTCTTCCAGAATAAATTTGAAGTTTTAATATCTCTATTCTATTTTTTAATTTTTCAATTTGTAGTCTTGCATAACGTTTAGAATCTCTTGAAATATATTCTGCAATTCCTTTTAGGTCTTCTTTTGCTTGATATGTCCAATTTATTTGAACCATTTTTCAATAGTATTGCCCATCTCTACTTCAGAAATCACTTCTTTGTTTTCAGATTGCTTGATCCCTGTTTCAATCTTATCTATTAAAATTAGATTTTCCACCAACTCATCTATTGAAAACTCTTCAGGAAAACTTTCTATTTGTTTTATAAGTGTTTTTTTAGTCAACATTCTTTTCAATTTTATAATAGAATCAAATATACTAATAAAATATTATCTTTTTTCTCCCTTCAACTTCAAAGCTAAAGGAAACAACATACCTGCCGAATGAGAATCCCCTACTTAATCTTAAAAATATTGAATGATTTGTTTGTCATCGTTCTTTTGTAAAAAAAGAACTAAAAAATTAGTGGCTATCTGGATTTAAAAACTTTTCTAAATAGTTAGGATTTTTTTTATTATTCCAAAACAATAGCAAATCTATTTTCGTTTCAAAATTATAAACGCTATAGTATATTGTAGTTTGTTTTGAAATTACGAAAAAATAAATATTGCTATTTGAAAATTGTTTCCCTTGTAGTACTCCAGTTTTTAGAATATGGATAAATTCATCTACAAGTTTATCAAATTTAATTACCTCTGTTACGCTCCATTTTTTATTTATAAAATCAAGTTCCTCATCATAAGTTCGATATGCTTCATCAGTCCAAAATATTTCAGCCATTAACCAGCAATATTGTATTTTTTTCTAAATTCTGCCATAACTTCTTTATGTGGACGAACATTTCCTTGTTCAGAATTTTTAATACTTTGTAATAAAAGCTTTTTAACCGTTTCTGGAAGTTCATCAAAACTATCTGTTTTATCCTGAATGTAGCTTTTGTGTAAAGCATCTACCATACGTAAAAAGTTACCATCAACTTCTGTTATTGACTGAACCCATTTTTTTCTTAATTCTGAAGTTTCCATATTACAAAACAAATTTAATCTATTTTATTTGAACCACTTTTCATATACCTTTCGGGCTTCTGAATGAGAATTTAATTTTCCGTTTTCTGAGTCTGAAATACCTTTATTAATAGAGTCTTTTTCTGCTTCTGTTGTTTCATTCCACCAATCTTTCGTTTGAGTGTTACGCAAATCAATCACCTTTTGAATTAAAGACGTATCATCCAATGAAGTTAACCATTGTATTAATTCAATTTTAGTATTTTGTATATCCATTCCCATAATTCAAATTTAGTGAATTTTTGTTACAATTTATAATTTACCTTTTTCATCTTCAAACTCAATGTCAATAACATACTCACTGGATGCGAATAATACACCTGATTTTTTGTTCTGAAATTAGTATAATTATCTTGAATAATTTCTTCTGAAACCAGTTCCTTTAATTCCTTGCTAAACAAATAGTTTTTTAAATGGGTATCGTTTTCTGCACCTAAAAACTGAAGCTCCCAATTACGTTGAACATAAGGTTTTCCTAACATTCCTTTTAGTTCTCGTTGAAGTTTATTTACAATTCTGTAAGGCAAATTGTTTGGCGATTTGTTTTGATGATAATTATATAAATTGAAGGGTTTTTCGCTCTGCCAAGTAATTTTTGCTACTTCGGGGTTTTGCTGTTTTATATATTCAATTTGTAATTTTCTATCTGCTAAATATTCCTCTGGAATGCTACAAATAAATTCACACATTCGGTTGTCATAATATGGTAAAGTGATAGGTCTTTTTTCTGAAAATACAGATAGGTTTACCGAAGTCCAACGAGGTGCCCAATACAAACTTTTAAAAGCTCTGATTTTGGCACTGCTATTTTTTATATCAATTCCGTCTAATAAATTTTTGATTCTGGTATTTAAATATTCTTCAAAATTTCCTTGTAAATTCCATTCTTTCCAAAGTGAAGAGGCCAATTGTATTCCTCCTTTTACAACTATTTTTTTTAGTATTATTTGTAGTTCTTCTTCTTCAGTAAGTTGCCCTTCTACCATTTTATCAAAAAGCACATCGCCCCAATGACCTAGTGAAAAAACATCGCCCATTGTTTCAAACTCATTGATTATTGCCATTTGCCTT